>JAHBAR020000047.1 GCA_018500015.2 Candidatus Kerfeldbacteria bacterium
GTTAAGCCCTGCAGCGGTCGTTGTTACCGCAACACTCTTGGCAACATCCACACCAATCTTTTTGAGCGTTTGAGCAAATAACTCGCGATCTTCGGTGATGCGAATTGCATCTGTTGGCGTGCCAAGTACCTTCACACCGTATTTTTTAAGTACACCAGTATCTTCAAGCTCAAGACCCACATTGAGCGCTGTTTGTCCACCAAAGCTAAGCAAAATGCTATCCGGACGCTCTTTTGCAATAATCTCCGTAACATACTGAACATTCACCGGCAAAAAATAGACGCGATCAGCAAGTCCAGGGTTTGTCTGTACCGTTGCAATATTTGGATTGACAAGCACCGTTGCAACACCCTCTTCCTTCAACGCTTTGATTGCTTGCGAACCAGAGTAATCAAACTCTCCTGCCTGACCAATGCGCAAACCACCTGACCCAAGTATCAGTGTTTTTTTTGGTTTAAATGTCATTGTCGTTTTCATGAGCGTTTCACCAAATCAATAAAATGATCGAACAAGAAGCGTGTGTCTTCTGGTCCGGGAGTAGATTCCGGATGGAATTGCACAGACATAAACGGAAGGTGCTTGTGATGAATACCTTCAACAGAGCCATCATTTGCATTTTCAAACCACACGTTCCATTCTTTTTTCAGTGTTTTTTTATCAACTGCGAATCCGTGATTTTGCGTGGTGAGGTAACACTTCCCTGTTTTAACATCAACGCACGGTTGATTTTGCGAACGGTGACCATATCGCAATTTATATGTCTTTGCGCCAGAAGCCAAGCCCATAATTTGCGAACCAAGACAGATGCCAAAAATAGGTTTTTTACGCTTCATGGCTTCTTTAAGATACCGAATGGTTTCAACGCACATTTTTGGATCACCGGGACCGTTGGTCAAAAAAATACCGTCCCACTCTTCATTGAGATAGTTGTAATTCCACGGGACACGCTTCACACGAACACCACGCTCAACAAGCTCAGTAAGTATAGATTGCTTCATCCCTGTATCTATTGCGATCACTGTCTTTTTTGATTTTGGATTGTAGATACGCGGCTCGGCAACACTCACCTCAGCAACAAGATTTCGTGCATTAGGATCTTCAATATATGACAGTGGACGCTCAGCGTCGATAACAACTTGACCAAGCATTACACCGTGCTCACGAAGCTTGTGCGTTAATGCGCGAGTATCTACCCCCTCTATCGCTGGAATTCCATGTCGTGTGAGCCATGCACCCAAAGACTCCTTTGCTGTTGCATGGCTGTAGTGCTCAGAGTACTCCTGTACGATTAACGCTTGAATGTGCGGACCATGCTCTGACTCAAAAGTACTAGCTGCAACACCATAATTCCCAAGCATTGGATAGGTCATGCACACAATTTGTCCTTGAAATGAAGGGTCAGTGAACGCTTCAGGGTATCCAACCATACCAGTAGCAAACACAACCTCGCCTGAAGTGCCATGCTGAGCACCAAAAGAACGCCCTGAAAAACGCGTTCCGTCAGAAAGAATGAGATGAGCTGGTATAGTATGTTTCATAGATACAAAATCTCCTCTCATGCTAGAGAAAGCGCGAGAGGAGATGCAAAAGAATAGTATTGGTTTTTTGATCTGCTGATAGGGTGAGTGTCTAGCATATCAGGCACGAGTATACCATGCCCGAAACTGCTCATGCAAGCCTATTCAAAGGCATGTACCCGAGTTTTTTTCCACATGGATGCGTACTCTTCGGCTGAAATCGTACTTGGTTCAAAGACCACTTTATACTTTGCCTTTTTCTGGGGTCTCACTTTAAAATTCACTCGACCCAACGGACCTGTGCGCTTTGCTCGTACCAAACGCCATTCATGATTTACACGGCGATACAGTGCGATGCGATAATTTTCAAGCGGCTGATCTGTTGCTTTATCCTTCAACGTTGCGCGGATGCGCATTTTATCAACACCGTTCACAATAATCTCTTTTTTTGCAATCTTCATTTTCACCTGTGTTTGCATGCCGTATGCACCTGTGCTGTTGCCGGTAAGCAATCCATCAAATAAGAATGCGTAAATAGCCTCACTGCTCAACCCTTCATAGTACACACCAAATGTCTCGCCGGCATTAATGGATTTGTAAATCGTCCCCTTGCTCGTGAGCTTATTGGCACCTCCTAAATAGACACGAGTCGTACTTTCTTCAGAGGCTTGCACCGTCATTGTACGAAATTTTGTCGCATCCTCAAGGCCAGTAGTCACCCGCGTCCATGTCACACCACCATCTTCTGAAACATAGAAGCCGGAGAGCGTGTCGCTCTCAGATCCTGTGGTGTTAAAATCAGCCGCTGTTGCATACATGCGTTCCGAATCTTCAGGGTCAATCGCAAGCGCGGTAATTTCCATCTCCGGAGAGCTATCGATATGCGTCCATGTAGAATCAGCATACATATAAATACCGGTTGGACTATCTGCCGAAAGGTCAATATTTCCCGTCCCCACAAAAAGCGTTCCATCAACAGCCACGACAAGTGATTGCGCCGAACCAAAGGTAAAATCCAAACTACTCCACGTCATACCACCATCCACGCTCGAAAGTACATCGCCAGTTTTAAATTCAGTAAAGTTTTGATATGCGGCTGCGGCATAGAGTGCTCCACTTTCTGGATCTTGAACGATCTGCTTGGCTGCATATGTCGAATCCCAGCCTGTTGCCGTGCTCCATGTATCGCCTCCATCTTCTGTTTCATACACGGCATTATACCCACCAACCACAACATGCAATGCATCGGCAGGATCAACCCACACAGATTCAGGATAATATTCGTAGTGAATTGGAAACTCCCAAGTCACAGCAGACTCTTCTGAGAAGTTGGTCGTCTTGGCAAGCCCTGCGTTTGTTGCAACCCACACTGTTGTCTTATCTACTGATTGAGCAATATCTTTTACAGTGACCGCTGTAATACCTTCATTGCTATCTACCCACGTTTCTCCAACATCCTCTGAAATAGCAATGGCACCAAACGATGCTCCAAAAAGATGCAGCGCATCATCTGGGTCAGCAACGACAAGTCCGCTCACGCGATTTGTAGGAGTTGCATCGTTCAAACTGTCCCATGTTGCCCCTTTATCATCAGAAAATCTCACACCTAAGTAAATACGATCGTTGGTGTCTGAAGTTAAATATCCGTTAAAATGAGTAAGGCCAGTATCTGTCCAATCTTCACCACCATTACTGCTTACAAACGGATGCTGAGCGGTATCACGAGGAGTGATAATAAGAAAGCTAGGATCAGAAGCCAGAGCAAGTACGCCGTCAGGATCAATGCCCGTTTCGCTCACATCAATTTGATTCCATGTTTCACCTAAATCTGCAGAGGTATAAAGCAATGCATCGGTGTTATCATATGCCAAAGCAAACAGTGCGTTGGAGGCACCAATAGCAACGTCGTTAATAATTGAGTTCTCTATACCAACTTGCACGGTAGTCCATGTTGCACCTTCATCAGCGCTTGTGGCAACTTGGCCGTCGCTACGACCAACAACAATAAGTTCATCGTTTGCGGCCAGTGATCCACCAAATGCACCGAAATCACCGATCCCAACCACGGTTTCTCCATGATCGTTGGATGTATACAAGCCAGAGCTGCTCAACATGTACACACGACCTTCAGAGGTCACCTCAACACCACTTGGCTCACCGTAGTCTGTGCCTTCTGGCATACCTGTCCATGTGAGACCATCGTCAGCGGAGATAAAAAATCCATTTGGGGAATAGGTGCTGATATACACATATTCTGAGCTTGAATCAATCGCAATGTCGCGCACCTCGCCTCCATAGAGACCAAGATTGTGGACAAGAGAAGGAGTGCCTTGCGCACGAACCGAGGTCGCGCTCAATGCAGAAAAAACTGCAACGACGGCTAGCATCGTTCCATACATTCTACGCATAGAGATAAATTTTGATTATATTTTTTATATGCTCATAGCATACAACAAAAACGACTCTTTTCCAAGAGCCGCTTCATTTTTATGATTTTTTTACATCATACATGGTTTTTACATCTCCATGGATGTACGCACTATCTTTACGTTGCTCGGCAATGCGTTGACCGAAATTTTGAATATTCAGATCACGAGGTTGCGGTTGCGGGGTTGGCATTGTTGGTTCTGGTCTTGACTGTAATGGAAGCTCGGGTTGGTTGACATGTACCAACGTGCTTGGAACAACCGAGATCGGTTCCAGCCATGAACCGGTTGCTTTCAAAGCGTAAAACAGGGTGAAGATACATGCTGTACCAAGAACGGCAGCTACTGTGTACAACGGAACGCTCGGGCTCGAAGCACTATTGCTTGTAAGTGCAGTATCAACAACCTTCAGTGAGATTGTATCCGGAGCACCATGGTACTCGCCTCCTTTTTCAATCAAAACATTTGCCACAGTTGTCGCAATTGCCTCAGCACGTGAACGCTCAGGATCGTATGCGGTGATTTTTAAAATCGGTGCATTATTATCAATCTCAGTCGACAATTTTTTTGCCCATGCCTTACGTTTTTGTTCTTCTGGAAGTTGCGTAATATCAGAGAGGCTTACAGTGCTTTCATCAAGTACGTCATTCAAAAAAACACTTGTCTTAATCACTTCTCCCAAATTTTGACTCACCTTTTCTGCTGACTTTGCTGCGGTGTAGCTATCTGTCAATGTGTATTTTTGAATCACGAGAATCTGTACTGTTGAAGTGTAATTGCGAGTGACACCAAACATCAATACAAGCATTGCGATAAGACCAACAGCGAATGAAGAAATTGCAGTCGTGACAATTGCTCGCTTATTTGAGCTGATAAAATGTGAGAAACTAAAGATCTGCATAGTGAAAATAGTATGGATAACCAAGAATACTAGCGGAAAAACCTCTAAAAGTCAAGGGTTTTTGTTAAAAACCCCTTATTTTTGAGGGTATTTGAGCACAAATCGAGCACACGCCTCGAGCGCTTGATGACGATGATCGTGCGACCGTTCGTCCTCAGTCATTTCAGCCATAGCCACCCCTCGAGCACTATCATCAGGAATAAACAATGGCGCATAGGGCATCTCTTCGTTTGGGTCGCGAGGACACTGCTCAGTGATTTTTCCGGCATACGTTCCGGTAAACACTTTTGGTTCAGAAAGCGTTCCATCCATGTACGCCACAGAACATTCAAAATGCGCGCGATCATTTTCGGCAAAAAGGCTGAACAAGCCTTGATACCCTACTCCGCGAAACACATACTTTGAAAGCGTTCCGGGAAATCGATTGTACTTCTCAACATAAAATCCAGAGTCATCAACAATCACCGGGCCTTGTACTTTTGCAAATGCTTCACGAGCTTTAGCTGTAACAATTTCTTGCGCGCTCAATGACTGTGGTTCAAACAAATCCACATCAACACGAACCGCTTCAATAGAAAATCTGTGCAAAATATTTTGCATTTCAATATATTTTTTTGTGTTGCTTGTTACAATAAAAATGCGCATAATTACTTTTTCTTTAAAATACATAATGCCTCAACGTGCGGCGTGCGTGGAAAAAAATTAAACAGAGATAAAAATGTTACCTTGTACCATTTGGAGAGTAGCTGAATATCACGGGCATGTG
Organism: Candidatus Kerfeldbacteria bacterium; assembly: GCA_018500015.2. Taxonomy (GTDB): domain Bacteria; phylum Patescibacteriota; class Patescibacteriia; order UBA9570; family XYC2-FULL-38-9; genus AQU-09. The sequence continues at coordinate 5,611 of JAHBAR020000047.1, forward strand.
TTGAGACATTGCACGAAATATATGCAATCACCTCAGGCTGCACAACACCAATGCGATCGATAACATCTTGATGTAATCCAGCGCGTGGCGGATCAACAATGAGTGTTGCATCAGAAGAAATATACTCAACTGCTTTTTCCGCCTCAGCAGAACATACTTGGGCGCGCAACTGATAACGCTCAATATTTTTTTGTGCGCATGTCGTTGACTCTGCATTACTCTCCACTATAGTAAGTTGCTGTTGATGCATACGTGCCAATGGAATACCGATTGAACCAACTCCCCCATAAAAATCTAATAATGGACGATCCTGCGGAATATACTCATCAATCTTTTTCACCGCTTGCTCAAATACTGGAATATTCACTTGAAAAAAACCATTTAAGCCATGTATCAGCTCTGTATCAAGTACTCGTTGGCTCAGCGTTTCTACTCCATCACTATGAAGAACACCATGCACAACTGAGGCTGGGCTTTTGTGACTTGAGTAATATACGTGAAATCCGAGCAACTCTTTATTACACTGCGGATATGTAGGAAACGTGAGTTGGTCCTTCAAAAATAAGCCAGCAATTGCTGTTCCATTGTCTGCGCTGCGCACGATCAATGACTTGAGTGAGCGTAAGGGAATCGTCTGTTCGCGAATCCATTCAAGAATGCGCTGTGATATTTTTGTAACCATCGGTGATGCAAGTACACACATATCAAGCGCTTGGCGCACATGCGTACCACGAGAGAAAAAAGCAAGCGAAGGAAGACCGTCTTCGTTTGCTGCAAAGCTCCACTCAATTTTATTACGATACCCAAACTCAGAAGGGCTCTCTACAAAACCCATCTGAGAAACATCAATCCCCGCGTGTATGTATGCTTCACGCGCAAGAGACATTTTCCACTCTTTCTCAGTCTCGCGCGAAATAATTTGCCACGGGCTACACGACAACCAATGTTCTTCTTGCGGCTCAATACGCAACGGTGATGGTTTCACAATGTGCGTTGCAACACCTTCACATATCTTGCTATTTTTACGTGTCACTTGCACATCAACAATTTCCCCAGGCAATGCATTCCATACAAAAATAGGTCGATTCAATGCGTGGCCAAGTGCTTGACCTCCGTGTACAATTTTTTCAATCGTGAGTTGTTCAATCTGAGGAAGAGGTTTGCGCATGGCGGTTATATGTTGTAGTCAATGTTGCGTACTTCACGACATGATCTTTCATTGCGTCGAGAAGCTCTATTGCCGACGCATTGCTCTGCAGATCAAGCGTTGTGTCCAGTGCGTATACTGTAAATATATATCGATGCTCGTCATCAGGAGGGCATGGTGGAATATACACTGTCGTACGGGTGGTTGTCGTGCCATATACTACCGGAGCGCTCATATCTGCCGTGATTTCAGTTGTAGCTTTTGGTATGTTCCAAGCCAAAAAATGGTACCACGTGCGATCGCTGCGAATATCTATCGGCACATCAGGATCGTGGATAATAAGCGCCAAGCTCACTGCTTTTTTAGGCACATTGAGAACACTCAACTGCGGGAACTCTCCAATGCCATCACACGTAAACTCAAGAGGAAGCTCTCCGCCATCCTCAATCTCCGAAGATACGACAGAAAATGTTGTGGAAGTAAACACCGGAATAGTGTTTGTATTGGTAGTACTCTCCGCTTGAATCTCGACCTGTTCACTATTCGTTACAGTGACAGAAGGTTGTGTTGCGTCGAGTCGATTAAGATACGCAAAAAAGAAGATACTACCTAAAATGGCAATACACGCGAGGCATATAATGGCAAGCAATACCAACGTCACTGTACGAGAAGAAAAAGAAGACATACACCTTATCCAGTGTACGTGATGATTGCAAAATCATCAAACTGTTTTTCTTCGACTTTTTGAACAGTGACACTATCAACACGAGCGCCACGCGGGCCGCGCGAGCACCAACCAATACAGCGTTGCAGACTCTCCCACTCACCGCTGATAACAATGCGTACACTACGATCAGGAGCATTACATGCTGTACCAGTAACGTGCCCCGCCTGCGCATACTCGCGTACGGCAGCACGAAAACCGACACCATGTACTTTTCCGCGCACAACCACTATGCACGTCATACGCGTACGTACTTTTGAATAAACGCTATACTCTTTTGATGCAATAATCGAATATTTTCTTCACGCTCAATACTGTGCCCTTCATTATCGAAGATCAATGTTTCTACAGGAACCTTCAGCTCTTGTAATGCTGCTGAGGCACGCTCAACCTCTTTGACTGACACACGAACATCATTCCGACCATGCACAAACAATACCGGTGCTTGCACACGCGCAATATGCGTCAATGGAGACAACACCCGCAATAGCTCTGTATCAGTGTCTGGATGTCCATATTCAACTGCACGCAACTCCTTTCGCCATGGAGCGGTGTGTGCAAAAAAATGGTTGA
>JAHBAR020000019.1 GCA_018500015.2 Candidatus Kerfeldbacteria bacterium
GATTTTGTCCGAAATACATTCGAACTTCGTCCAATACACACCGCATTAAAAAGAAACACCGCCCACATGGAGCGGCATTTCTTTTTAATGCGGAGAGGGCGGGATTCGAACCCGCGAACCCTTTGTGGGGGTTAGTCGCTTTCGAGACGACCGCACTAGACCAACTATGCGACCTCTCCGTAGAGCCTGTGTAGGCTACCCAAAAAAGAAGGGTTTGTAAAGGCATTTGTTTGACCCTAAGCCCCGCACTTGATACGCTCAATCCATGACAAGCACTCCAAAAACTCTCATTGAACAATTGCTCACGCACGCTGATATTCAAATCAACGGTTCTCGTCCGTGGGACATTCAAGTAAAAAATGAACAACTCTACGCACGTGTTCTCGCGCAAGGCTCGCTTGGTTTAGGTGAGGCATATATGGATGGTTGGTGGGACTCTGATGCTCTCGACCAAACATTTTTCCGTGTATTCAATGCTGGACTTGAGAAAAAAATTCCGCGCAACATGGGAGCCGTCCTTGCTGCACTCAAAAGCCAACTCTTCAACGCACAAACTCCGTCAAAAGCGTTTGAAATTGGCGACGCACATTACAATATCGGCAACGATCTCTATCAAGCAATGCTCGATAAGCGTCTCACATACACGTGTGGGTATTGGAAAGATGCAAAGACCCTCGATGAAGCGCAAGAAGCGAAGCTCGACCTTGTCTGTCGCAAACTCAATTTACAAAAAGGCCAGCGTGTCCTTGATATCGGTTGCGGCTGGGGAAGCTTTTTGAAATTCGCTGCAGAAAAATATGGTATTGTCGGCGTTGGTGTGACTGTTGCAAAAGAACAAGTGAAGCTCGCGAAAGAATTGTGTGCCGGACTCCCGATCGAAATTCGTTTACAAGATTATCGCGACCTGAATGAACAGTTCGATCACATCGTATCATTAGGCATGTTCGAACACGTGGGAGAGAAAAACTACCAAACATATATGGAAGTTGCGCGTCGTTGTCTCAAAGATTCTGGGCTCTTCTTGCTCCACACCATTGGCGGCAACAAATCAGTGAAGCGCACAGATGCGTGGATTGAAAAGTATATTTTTCCAAACTCCATGTTGCCTTCAATCAGTCAGATAGGTGAGAGCATCGAAAATAAGTTCGTTATGGAAGACTGGCATAGCTTTGGCGCATATTATGACAATACGCTCATGGCATGGTTTGAAAACTTTGATCGCGAATGGAAGCGGTCACCAGCTCTTGCGGCGCAGTATTCGTTCCGTTTTTACCGTATGTGGAAATACTACCTGCTTTCGTGCGCAGGCAGTTTCCGTGCTCGCAAAAATCAACTCTGGCAAATTGTTCTATCAAAAAACGGTGTCACGGGCGGTTATACGTCAGTGCGCTAGCTTTTTTTGTCCTGAAACGTTTGTGCGCCGAGCCAAGAAAGTTCGTATGCTTGGCGCATTGCATCGGCAATTGCGGCACTTTCGATAATGATGCCGTTATTTTCGGCAAAATTCATAAACACCACTTTGTTCGCGTAGATGTTTACCTCAATGCCAGGCCAGAAGAGCGCTTTTGGTACAACAGCGGTTTTTGAAAGTTCTTGTCGGTCGCGTGGTTTATTGTGCGTATGCCATTGTGAGCCCTCACCGCAAATGCGTCGTGCGCGGATACCGAGCTTCACGCGCTTGTCGATGTAGTGTGTGTCATGGCCAAAGCGTTCAAATTCAAAATATGCGTTTGTATTCCACATAAGTATTTCTTTTGGCTTTGTTTCGAGTGTGTCATCGAACATTTTTCGAATAGCACCCTTGCCCTCATAAAAAAGCACTTTTGGTTTTGTTTGCGTCGTATTGTAGAGCGCTTCAAGTTGTGGGAGTGAATCGTTGACCTTTGAGCGAATATCATCAACGATTAAGAGCAGCTTGTGTGGCGGTTCAGCGCAATACCGTGTTTTTCCTTTGACCACTGTTGTACCTACGACTCCGCGCTTAATAAGTTGATCAAGAACAGAATAGACCGTTGTACGGGGGAGCCCTGCGATTTTTGCGACGCGTTGTGCTGAGGTCGCCCCAAGCTCGAGCGCACTAAGGTAGACGAGAGTTTCGTTTTTTGAAAATCCAAGCTGATGAAGTGCTTTATCGATAATCATAAAAGTGTCGAATAATTCGTCGTCATTATAGATTATTTTTTACTTATTATCAATAGTATTTAATAGGGTATTTTGAATTTTCTCGACAAAATGTCGAATTATTTTGACGCTTTAATTGTCTTTTTGTAAGCTCTGTCTGCATAAAATTATGGAAAAGCAACCTCAGGCGCTCGATGTTACACCACTCTTCCGACTTGTTGGACTTACCGACAACGTCGTTGTTGCAGTAAATGAGCACACGTATGAGGTAGACCTTGAGCATCCGAGTGATAATTGGCTCTATCCAGCATTCCGCGCATTCCAAGAGCTCAACTATCGCCTTACTGCTGAGCACAAAACTCCACACACATTCACTACTCTTGGTACTGGTCCGGGCATCGATGCCATCGGTGCTGTGCAGATTCTTCGCCCAGAAGAAATTATTATTACAGATATTCACCCGGAGGTGCTGATGCTGGCACAGCAAAACATTGAAAAGAATGTTGATATAAAATGTCGGGCGCTGCTTGGCAATATTTGCGCACCACTACGCGAGCAGAACATCGTTTCGGATGTTATATACGCAAACCTACCAAATGTTCCATTCGCTGGGCATAAAAAGGAATTTTTTGATGATCAAATAACGTCATCATTTTTTGACGGTAAAACAATCTCTGGAATTCCAATAGAATTTTCTCGGTATCTCCTTGCGATGCAGTATGCAACATTGCTTGATGCGCGTGATTGTCTGCGTGATGGTGGATCGTTGTTGTTGAATATTGGCGGTCGGGTCCCGTTTCATTTGATTGAACAGATGTGTACTGACGCAGGATATATGTGTGAAGAGTTGTGTGTGATGTTCAAAGCACAGTCTCAGCCGGAAGTTATCGTGAAAAGTTATGCCGAAGCTGAACGGTTTGGAAAAGTGGAATTTGATTTTTATCGTTTTGACGAAGCAAACAAAATCGCTGAGCAATTTTCGCACCGCACTTCAACTAACGCGTTGAAGAAAGTGTTGTCGCCATACCGGGTGAGCGCTTCGCAAGCATGGGATCTTTATACGGAAGAAAATCTTCGTATCGGGCACATCGTGCACGTTATTCGAGCGGTGAAAATATAACCTTCCGGGCCTCCGCAGAGGTTTTGTGTGCTACACTAGCCGTCAAAATATGCTCAGCATACTGACAAAGTATTATGGTCTTGATTTGCTTGCGATGGGCTTGTCGTTTTTGGGTATTTACACCATTGGCAATAAGCAACGCTATGGCTTTGTCATTGCGTTATGTGGCAATATTCTTTGGCTGACGCTTGGCATTATTACTCGATCTGTGGGATTGATATTCGCCAACGCGGTTATTGCAGCGCTCTATGTTCGTGCGTATATGCGTTGGCAGAAAACTAGCGGAATCTAATAACATGAAACCTACAGACCCAGAGCAACTCGAACATATCCCAGGAATTGGAAAATCGCTCGCTGAAGATTTGCGTGCGATCGGCATTCAGCGCACTTCAGATTTGCGCGGAAAAAATCCGGAAGAGTTATACAAGCGCTCCAACGAATACGCTGGTGTAGTCCAAGATCCATGTGTGCTCTATACATTTCGTTGTGCAGTGTACTTTGCAAACGGAGGCCGCGAAAAAAAGAAGCTGCTTTGGTGGAACTGGAAATAGCGAAGGAGTATACTGTGTGTATATGAAAAAACTTTGGTTTCGCGCAAAACGTTTTGGGTATGGATGGTATCCAAGTACATGGGAAGGTTGGCTTGTCGTCATTTTTGGTCTCGCCATTGTTGCTGTGATTGTAGCGCTCAACGGAGCTGCCGACGATATTCGAATTATTACGCACGTCGCGACGCCTGTTTTTATTGTGGTTATTGTGTTATGCTACATTACGTATCTCACTGGGGAGACTGCGCACTGGAATTGGTCATGGGAAAAAACGAAGCGTGAAAAAGAATTGGAAATACAAGATATTCGACTGAAACATAAAAAGAGTGTAACGCTCACTTGTATATTTGCCATAGCTCTCTGCACCGTAATCATGGTATTCGGTAATGCAATGTTTAGCTCGTATGTACGTTCTCAGATTGATGCTGTGGCGTGCACAAAAAGTGGAGAATGTGCGCGTTTGGGTGATTACTGTGTATATGGATGCAATGTTGAAGTCAGAACAGTTGATGCCGACCGCATTCAATCGTTAATTGATTTTAGTAATGTCGCAGAATGTGATATTACTTGTCCATATCTTCCAGAATAACTGTGCGAAAGAAATTTTTTCATCAATTTATTCGTGATCGAAAAACAGTTGGCTCGGTCACTCCGAGCTCTCAGTACTTAACAAGCGCAATGCTCGCGCCAGTGAATTGGTCGAGTGTGCAGAATGTTGTTGAGTTTGGCGCGGGCACAGGAGTAATTACGCACAATATATTATCTCGACTTCCTGTTGGTGCACGACTGTCTGTATATGAAATCAATCCCGAATTTATCCAAGAGTTGAAAACAATTGATGATCCGCGTCTTGTGCTACACGAACGGTCAGCATGGGATGTCGCAATCATGCAACCAGCGTATAGTGTTGATGTTGTGATTTCCGGTTTACCGCTCACACACTTTTCTCATGTGCAAACTCGCGACCTTATGCGTGCGATCAGTCAAATTTTGCGCCCAAATGGTATGTATGTTCAATTTCAGTATGCACCACTTCGCCTCAATGATGTGCGTGAGGCGTTTCCAAATACAACAATGCACATTGAATTGAGAAACATACCGCCAGCATGTGTGTATGTCGCTCGCAATACAAGCGTGAGTGCGGGAGAAGACTCTCCATTGATGCCAAAAACATTAAAACTCGACGCGCAGTAGAGGAGCGTGTATAGTGAGCGCATTATGCCTCAATTTCAACGCTCAAACTCTTCGCGTCCTCGACGCCCGTTCCAACCTCGTAGTCAATCAGGTGGTTTTCGTAAAGGACCTCGTCGTCCGCAACGTTCATTTGGTGAACACTCTGAACAATCAGGAGAGGGTGAGCGTCGTGAGCCGCGTTTCCGTCCCGAGGGTGAGCGTCCAGCATACAGCGGTGACAGACCATACCGCGCACGCGGAACAGGCGGAAGTTACGGCGATCGAAGAGGTCGGCCATCTTTTGGAAAGCGTCCATATCGTGCCGACGGAGATCGTCCCTCGTATGGCGACAGGCCGCGCCGCTCATTTGGAGACAAGCCAGCATTTAGTGACAGACCACGACGTAATTTTAGCGAACGACCACGTAGAGATTTTGGCAACGATCGCCTTCGTCGCGATTTTCGCGATCGACAAAGTGAAGATCGCGATGTACAACCATTTAGCAATTATCGCGAGCGTTCATACACGCGCGACTTTGAGCGTGATCAACGCAAAGAAAAAACACGCGACACATCGTGGGAAGTGGTTTCGGATTGGTACGATCAGATGCTTGAGACTGACGAAGATTCATATCAAAACAAAGTTGTTGCTCCACACTTGTTGCGCTTAATGAACATTCAATATAATGATCGCATTGTTGATTTTGGTTGCGGTCAGGGATTTTTTGCTCGCAAGTTTGCAGAAGCCGGAGCAAAAGTGACAGGCGTTGATGCATCCGCTGACTTGATTGCGAAAGCGCAAGAAAAAGCACATCCAGAAACTCGCTTCATCATTGCGCCTGCACAAGATTCCACACTCGCTGACGGTTGCGCAGAAAGTGTGACGATTGTTCTTGCATTACAAAATATGGAAGAGATGCACTTGGTCTTCAAAGAAGCGGCGCGCGTGCTCACGCCTCGTGGTAAGTTGTACATCGTGCTCAACCATCCAGCGTTCCGCATTCCGCAGCATTCAGACTGGATCTATGATGAATCTGCAGACACACAATCACGCCGCGTTGCACAATATATGTCTGATGCAAAAGTGCGCATCGACATGACACCCGGTCAAAAAGAACACAAAACATTCACGTGGTCATTCCACCATCCACTTCAATCGTACATGAAGCATCTCTACAACGCTGGTTTTGTGACATGTCGTATGGAAGAGTGGACATCGCACAAAGAAAGTGAACGTGGCCCACGCAAAAAAGCAGAGGATCAAGCACGCAAAGAAATTCCACTGTTTCTCTGCATTGAAGCAAGAAAGCAGTCAATGGCTTAAAACAGAACAACAAGATTGCTTCGCTACGCCCGCAATGACAACAAAAGGGGCTGTCATTGCGAGGAGACACGTCGCTGTGCTAACGACGTGTCGACGAAGCAATCTTGTTGTCTATTGTAACGCGCCTTCTTTTTTCAGGAGGGCGCGTTTTCGTTGCGCGCCACCACGATTATATTGCCCAACACTCCCGTCAGCTTTCACAACACGGTGACATGGAACCGTTGCATCATAGTTATTTTTCATTACGGTGCCCACAGCTCTCGCAGCGCCAGGGAAACCCGCTTTTTTGGCGACATCACCGTACGTCATCACTTTTCCTTTTGGAATAGCGCGCACCACAGCTCGTACTTTTTCCGCAAAGTTTTGATTATCTGCTTTCATAGAGTTATGATACAGGCAACTTACTACTATTATCAACTATGCCGACTCCAACACTCAATGAAAAAGCACCGGAATTTTCTATACTCGATCAAGAAGGCAGAATGCACACACTGAAGGACTACGCTGGCAAGTATGTGCTGCTCTATTTTTACCCAAAAGATATGACCCCGGGGTGCACCATTGAAGCGTTGCAGTTTCGCGATTATTTAAAAGAGTTTGTAAAACTCAATACACAAATTCTTGGTGTGAGTGTTGATCCGTGTGATTCTCATATGCAGTTTGCACGTAAACACCAGCTTAACTTTCCATTACTTGCCGACACTGAGCACAGGGTTGTAGATGCGTACGGCGTGTGGAATCAAAAAAGCATGTTTGGTAAAAAGTATATGGGCATTACTCGCGAGTCATTCTTGATTGATCCAAAAGGCGTAATCATTAAACATTACGCTAAAGTTGAACCAAGGACGCATGCGAAAGATGTTATCAACGATGTCAAAAAGCTCTCATGATGAGAGCTTTTTTTGAATTTTTGGAGTGCCGTATATAAGGAGCAAGACGGCAATGACAAGAATCGGAATGTGTCCGATCACTTCGACGATACCCAAGAGAGAGGCGGTGAGAAGTAGAATTGGTGCAAGACCAATAATAGTCAGTCGCGTCACCCAACCATAGACAAGCAACAGGCCAAAAATAACTTCCATCATGCCGGCTGATAAAATAAATAACTCATCGGAGTAGTTGAGTCCGATGTTTTGCATAAAATTCCAATCGTGAATTTGGAGGAAGGCATGTGAAAGTTCCGGGTATAAAAGCTTTTCACGAAATGCGGTTATGATGAGCGCAATGCCGAGGGTGATGCGGGCTATGTGCAGCGCTCGAGCATCTTTTGGAGACCACAACAGCGCTGCGATGCCAATCATATAGAGTGCATCAAATAGCCAAAACCCAAACATGCCCACTCCTGCTATCCATAGCAACACTAATGCAACCGCTGCAACGCGTTTATACACGCCTGCGATCATCAGCAGACCTATAGCGGTTTGCGGGTAGAGAAGCCATTGAGCAGAGTGTGTGGGTTCAATAGCAATACCCCTCATACTATTCAGAACTAACCAAAGTCCAAAAAAAGAGAGCGCAATGTGAACGATTTTTTCACGTTGCGTTGAATCCCAATTCATCCATTTAGGCAACCGACTCTCGATGTGTACACGTGTGTGTAGGTAGTACCCAACGCACAAAAAAAGACAGAGAATACCAACCCATAAAAGTAGCGCAGTATCACTAAACGTAAAGGGTGTAGAAAGGCTGGTTGTTGTCTCTTCAACGAACCATTCAGCATGTGCGTGAACGGGTTGAGCGAAAAGATAAGGTAAAAGAAAAAAGATATACTTCATAGAGGATAGTGTATCTTTTTTTTGATTTTTATTCTACATGATGCCTGTGGCGGAAGAGGCAAGCGTTTCGATTGTTTGTAACATCTCTTTTACCTGTTCTCGTAATTCTACAGTTGCTGCTTTCATCTCTTTGAGTGACGTAAAGGTTGTAGATTGAAAAGTCGCCACAGCAGTTGTGTGTGCTGCAAGCTGTGATTCGAGATCTGCGGTGTCAACACCAAGAGATTCAAGCTTTTTAAGAGCAGCATGTATGCGAATGATCACTTGTTGCTCCTTTTTTTCTATGGACTCCGCTCTCTCCTTACCTTTTGCAAGCATAGTGGTGTTTTGCTCTTTAACGAATTGAGCACGATTTTGCATGAGTGTACGAACAGTGCTCATGGCTTCACGGAGCTCCGCAAACGTTGTTGCCGCAACAACCGTTTCGCGTGCATGTGCAAGAGTGGTAGCTTCCTCTGAGAGGTTTTCAAGAATCACTGCTTTTTGTTCAGCAGAAAGCACTGAGCTCGCGCTTATGTGCGATTGTTGAGCGCTGTTTTTTGTTAAAAGCCCATCAATGAGCGCAAGTTGACGTGTTTGAATTGAATCAACGTCAAGTGCGGCCATATTTGCATTGAGTGGAGGACGATTGACCATCGAACGGTGTTGGTTGAGTGTACGAGCGTGACTCACCGGAGCAAGAATGACAGTTGCTATAGAAAGACTGATAATAAGAAAGAGTTTCATAAAGATCCAAGTTCGTTAGATAGAGTTTCAATGCTGTTGTTTGCGGAGGCAGACGAATCAAGTGCTGCGCTATCTTCATTGAGTGTCGAGATTTCGTCGATGGAAGAGTCTATTGATGCAATAAGTGAGTTGAGATCATCAATATCTGCTTGAAGTGCGACGATTGCAGTTGTTGAAGTTTCGGTATTTGTGTTGGTGGTCTGTGATTCTGGTGAAGTGTTCGTTTGCGCGACCAGAGGTGTGTTTGTGTTCACTGAAACGTTGGCATGAGTTGAGGTTTCTGAGTTTACCGTCTCGTGCACTTGAGTCTGTGTATGCGCATTTGTATTCTCAGAAGCAACCGTCTGTGTAGAATTATTGTCTGTGTTCATAGTGAACACACCTACAACGCCCCATGCGCAGAATGCAGCTCCAACACCCAAAATAGAGACAAGAGAGATGCGGAACTTTTTTTCTGCATATCCCGGTTGGCGAATTGATCGTGCTGTTGCGCGAGTGCGTTTGATGAACGCTTTCGAAGGTATGTGTGCTTCAGGATTTGCTGCACTGAGCAAATCAATTGTATGTAACTCTTTGAGCGAAAATGCTTCAGTGTCGTCTTGTTCGTTGTTTGGGGGAGTGTGTACGGAGTTCATAGATTACTGATGAAAGAGTGCAGATGCTTTTTTAATTGCGCGATGCTGAATGACTTTTGCATTGCTGAGTGATATGCCAAGTTCGTCAGCTGTTTCTTTTAAGCTATACCCTTTGAGAAAGCGGAGGGTAAGTACAGCGGCGTAGTTTTCTGGAAGGCCATTGAGAAGTTCTTTGACCTTTTTGTCGATTGCTTGTGTATGAGCATCTATCTCTGCGTCGTCCTCTGCATGGTGTTGCACTGTGGACAAGTTGAGCGTTTCTTCCCATTCAGTGATGTCGACCTTATATCGTGCTCTCCAGTGGTCAGCGATTTTTCGCTTCGCAATTTCGTAACACCAATTAATAAATTTCGCATCACCACGGAAAGAGTTGATACTTTTAATTGCTGCAAGCATAGTTTCTTGAGCAATATCTTCAGCGTCCTCGCGCGTGCCTACTCTGTAGGACACAAAACGAAACACTGGCACGCAGAGCTGTTCGTAGATTTGAGACAGAGCTCTCGCGTCTCCTTCTTGACCTCTCGCAATAAGTTCTGAATCTATCATGTGTTCTCTGCGGTTAAATAAGTCAATAGGCGGTTACAGCGTGTGAACGGCAATTATTTTAGGAATCTTAGCCCATTAATTGAAGTGATCCATTTTTTCCGATTCCAGACAGAAAAAGTTGCTTCAAGGCCAGAGTTGCTCGTAATGTGCAATCCCTGAGGAAAAATTTTTAGAATGTTGGGTGTGGTGACATCGCGAATTTCGTGAAGCGGGAATGAAAACGTCTCGTGCTTAAAATTGATTGGTCTTGTGCAGAAAAAAACACGTTGATTAGTAAGCCATAAATAGCCGATGGACGTAATGCCATGCAACATGTGGTTTGCCATAGCTTTCATTAAAATCTGTTCGTTGGGTTGAAGGTCGATGGTCATAGCGTCTCTTATGATAGTCCGGCACGAACGAGTGGGCAAGTCGTGGTATCATATAAGCATGATCACTATTTTGTGTGTAGGAAAAGCAAAGGTCTATATTGACGAAGATGCGGAGCTTTTAAAGCGTATGCGTAAAGAGTGTGAGGTGAGGGCGTGTGCTGACTTGGAAGCGATGATACGCGCCGTTGAAAAGATGAATGACGTTATGGTTTTTCTTTGTGACGAGGCTGGACGTACGCACACTTCTATGGAGTTCGCAGAGTTGCTCAAGCGTCCTCTCAATCTTGGGAAGAGGGTGGTGTTTTGTATCGCGCCGGCAGAAGGGTGGGGAGAGTATCGTGCGCGTGTTCCGCATGCGAAACTTCTGTCGCTCTCACCAATGACCTTGCCGCACGACCTCGCGAGGCACATGCTCGTTGAGCAAGTGTATCGAGCGCTGAGTATTCTTAGTGGTCACCCATACCACAAAGCGTGACTCATCTTTGTACCTGTGTCAGGAAAACGGTGTCGGCGCTCTCCTGCGCCTGCCTGCCGCCTGCCTGCCGGTAGGCAGGGCAGGCAGGGAGCACCGCACCTCTTGCTCGCTGGTGCGACCGCTTTTCAAGCGGACCAAGCTCGCACTCAGCTCCGCAGGTTTCCTGAACAGGCAACAAAGATTCGCGATGGGAAGGAACAACAGTCTGCAAGACGTTTTTAATAGTGAAGCGACGATCTCGTGTTGATATAGACCAGCGGGTGGCGCCAGACGTAGGGCTCCCGCCGCCGCGCAGCCACGGTAGTGGCGAGGACGGTGGGATACGTGGGCGACAGGACCCGCGTCTATGAAACGGTAAGATGGTCAAGGAGCTCGATTTCTGGTAAAATAAACAAAAATTATGGGAGCAATTTCGACATACGTTCAAAAAATACATACTTCACTCCAAGGAATGAGCACTGTGCGCATTTCTTCTTTTGTAGAGGAGCATATTGCAGCAAAACCAATCTTGCATCCAAAGGCAACCGAAAAAGCGCCTGATCTTTCCGCGATGATCTATAGTATTTTGCGTTTGCCTTCAGATATTTTTGAAGCGAAGACGTTAGTGTTTGGACAGTCTGATAGCGTGTTTGAACACCACAACTACATGGTCACAGACTCTGCGTGGAAAAATACCACTGCCGTTGCTCGTTCACGCAAATGTAAATACAACAAACGCACTAAAACGATTGCGTTGTTTGTTTCGAGCATTTCTGATGTTGAAGATGCGGTGACAATTTTGACAGCGTTGTATATTGAGATGGCAAAACTCAATCGGAATATGACGGATCACGCACGAACGCTCGAAGAGTGTTTTTCAGTTGAAGAGCTTGCGAAGATGCAGGAGCTTCTTGGCGACAAGTGGCATGCTTTTGCGCGTGCGGTGAAAGAGCTTGTTGATTACGAAATCACTTTACTTGCAGGAAGCTTGGTCGATTATTCAAAAATTGTGCAGGAGTGGTGGGTGCACATTGCAAGTGCGCGCAAAAAATATCCGGTGAATGTTTACAATCAACCAATCTATTTTGTTTCATCCAACTCACACTCTCTCATCAACGTATTGTCCGGTTTTCCGTTGCAGCAAAAAAAGTTTTTGTTTCAGGATAATGCAGAGCGACTTGAAAAAAACAAAAAAGATTTTAAAAGTGAAGGTATTCCAGAAGAGCATGTGTGTTATTATCTTTCTCGTTTTTCGGAAAATCGTCATCCAAAATTTTTGAAGGAAAAACTCGAGCGCGAAAAATCATTGGGCTTGTATCGCATGGAGGCGTTTCACAACATCGACATCGAAGCGCAGATTTTTTCGATCCGAGATGTCATCAACAATCCACACATGGATAAGCGCTTGCGGTTAACCACAGCACAGAAAAAGAAGCTTGCGCAAAGCAATGCGCTCATCGTCAACATTGCATATCCGCTTGGTATGGCAGCATACTCTATTTTGCGCGAGGTGTCTGAAAATGCGCACGATATGCGTGGCGTGTATATCATGGGCAAAGCAGCCTCCCTCAATGCAACAGTTGGTGACATCACTATTCCAAACTATACGCACGATCTGCACACTAAAAATACATTCTTCATCGAAAATTGTTTTGACGTCCCAGATTTCACTCCATACGTCACAAAGAATTCGATCCTCTCTCAACAAAAAGGTCTCACGGTGCGCGGTACATATTTGCAAAGCGAAGAGTCGCTTCACAAAAATGCGCAAGAAGGATATTCGATCATTGAAATGGAGGCAGGGCCATATCTAAACCGTTTGTATGAGATGTTGTATCCGCTTCGTTATCCGGAAGGTGAGACGGTGAACATCAATCCAGAGTTCCGTCTTGGCATGGCATACTACGTCTCTGACACGCCTCACAAAAAAGGGTTGAACTTGGGTGCGAAACGTCTTACGTGGGAAGGATTGAATGGCACGTACGCAATCTCGCTTGGCATTATCAAGGATATTTTCAATACGGAGCTGAAAACAAATAAATAAAGGGCTTGTTGTGGTATACTAGATTCCTTATGGAACCATGTGTTGCGAATCCTGGCAAAGAGTTGGTGCGTGTACACGACGGAGTATCGTACGCTCGTTTGCCGATCAAAACTTCTGTCATTACCAAAGACGACAACATTGCAGACATCGTCGAGCGTTTTGTTGAGCCACATATTCAAGATGGCGACATTGTGTTCATCAGCGAACGCGTCGTAGCAATCACACAAGGGAGAGCGTATGCGATTGCAGACATCAAAGCGTCGAAGCTCGCAACATTTTTGTCGAAGCGCGTGTTCAAATCGCCGTACGGAATTGGTTTAGGGAGCCCGTGGACCATGCAACTGGCTATTCAGGAAGCTGGAGCCGCACGCATTTTGTTGGGAGCGTTGGTTGCTGCGCTGACAAAGCCGTTTGGCATCAAAGGAATGTTTTACAAAGTGGTTGGTGAAGGTGTAAACGCGATCGATGGTCCATGCGATTACACGCTCCCACCATACAATAAGTACGCAGTGTTGGGGCCAAAGAATCCGCATAAAGTTGCACGCGAACTAGCAGAGCGTTTTGGTCACGATGTCGTGATCATCGACGCGAACGATTTGGATCTCAATGTTCTTGGTGTCTCAAATCCAGCGCACGACTACGCGTGGTGCAAAGGAGTGTATGGTGATAATCCAACAGGGCAGTCGAGCGAACAAACACCGATCTGTATTGTGAGACGACAATAAAAAGCACCGCACGTGAGCGGTGTTTTTGTTTACGCAAGCTTCCACAGTACTTCAAACATCTGGCGAAAGCCGGAAGCAAAAATGTTGCTTTGAATAATAATACCAACCCACTGATCGTTTTCAAATGAGACGAGGCTCACGGTGTCTCGGTAGACATTCATTTCCATCTCTTGCGTAAAGAGGGGAAAGGATGTAAGTCGTGTAGTGCGCAGTTCTTGTGTGTCGCGAGCTTGAATTTTTTTGTGATAGGCGTTGTCTGTCACAAGTGCGCGCATTTTTATTTTTCCAGCGACGCGTTTGTTGATGTACCACTCACCAAACCCAGGAAGAGAATCCTCGACAGCTTGTGCATTTCCAAGACAAAGTATTTCTGTACCTTTGGGTTGGAGTAATGATTCTTCGTAGATGCTGCGCACACCGTCTGCGCCCATGAAAAATTTCATTTGAGGTTTATATTGGTGTTGCGTAGCGAGTTCGGTGAGTTGTGGAAGGAGCTGGGTAAACGCCTTCAGATTGCGTTGATAGAGTGTGAGTAAGCGTTCGGGTTTGAGTGGAGAGTATCTGCGCACTGTTCCGCCAGCATAGGAAAGGTAGCCTTTGAGGAGAAGCGATTGAATCACGGTATAGGCTGTGGGGCGCTTGATGCGAGCTTCCGTTGCAAGCTCAGAAACAGTTGCAGCACCGAGTTTGAGACTGGCAAGATAGAGTGCTGCTTCTTTATCCGTAAGGCCGAAGTGCTCAAAGAGAGAAGTATCC
>JAHBAR020000004.1 GCA_018500015.2 Candidatus Kerfeldbacteria bacterium
ACACGGATATACCGTGTATTGTAAAAAATGGTGGGCGATACAAGATTCGAACTTGTGACCTCCACAATGTCAATGTGGCGCTCTAACCAACTGAGCTAACCGCCCAAACAGCGTTGCTTAGAGTACAAATTTTGAGTGATATTGTCAACGATCCACATCAGAGCGATACATGATATAGTATATGTATGAAGACCGTACTTTTTGTTCCGGGGTTTAAAGAAGATATGTCGTCGCGCGATTACGCTTCGACGATCAAAGCGATACAGAAAAAAGGATACCGCGTTGAGTATGTTCCTATTCAATGGCAACGTACGACAATTGAGGATTGGCAAAATGAACTGGAAACGGTGTATAAAAAATATGATCCGAAGCAAACTATTTTGGCAGGTTTTTCTTTTGGTGCGATGACGGCGTTTGTGGTGGCGTCAAAAAAATCACCGTCTGCGTTGTGGCTGTTCTCACTGTCGCCGTACTTTCAAGAAGACATATCTTCGAAACTGATGAAAAAATGGTGGCTCACATATATTGGAAGTCGTCGCATGAAAGCATTTACACGGTTGAATTTTACAAAGCTCGCAAAAAAAGTTACATGCCCAACAACGCTATGGATTGGCGCAGAAGAGTTTGAGAAATGGTCGATTATGAAAAAACGAGCACGCAAAGCTCATACCGTCTTACAAAAGAGTAAGCTTGTTGTGATTGAGGGCATTGGACACGACGTTGCGGATAAAAAATATATAGAGGCGATTGTGGGAAATATTTAACTGCAGAGCTAGGAGTTGTACAAAGCTAAAACTGTACAAAATCGTCCTCAATCGCTACAATTTTTCCGCCATGATACTTCGGGCGCTTAGCTCAGGTGGTTAGAGCAGCGAGCTTATATCTCGCCGGTCGAGGGTTCAACTCCCCCAGCGCCCACTTCATAAAAAAGAACCCATGTATGGGTTCTTTTTTATGACTTGATGTAGAGCTTCCCTATTTTGGTCTCTGATACCAAATACCATGGGTTTCTAATTAGATGTTGCTTCGATAGGCACAAAAAACTTCCGTTAGGAAGTTTTTTCTTTATGAAGCAAGCGGTGAGCTTTGGAGCGGAGCGGCTCTTTTTCAAGCTCTTGATACAGCATAGTCCAGTTACCAAGATGCCACGAAGAAAATAACGCGCCACTCGCAAGTGTAAGCACAAAGCTTATCACAAGCACCATCATGCTATGTGCAAACAGCGGGAAGTAGAAAAACGATGTGACCGCGATCAAAGATGCACCAATGAATATTGGCGAGAGCACAATCAATGCTGCAACGATTGAGATAAAATTTAATGAAGCAAAAATTGCCACCATCATAATTGCCATTTCCAACGAAACACCAATATTTGCTCTGAACATCTTCCACCCCGTACGCAAGGCATCACCCGTTTTCATTGCACGCGTCACCACACCGATCAGCGCATACTTAGACACAATGGACATGATAATCATGAGCGGAAAAGTCAACATAAGGACCAACGTCGCAGTGAGTGCCTTCCACTCTCCAAACTGAGGGAAAAAAAACGGCACGCACGCAAGAGCGATGCACCCATACATCACTACTTTATTAAGACATTGAATGAACATTGCTGGTGCCATGTGATGCTCCGTGCTTGCGAGTGCAGCGGAGAAAGAGTAATCAACCGCGTTGCGTGCATGCGCATTGATGATAGCAACATGTGCAGCGGTAATAATGAGAAGTACAAAAAGACCAAGAGCAAGAAGAATCAATAAGAACGGCGCAAAGAATTGTGGTTGTGATGCAACACGATCTGTGAGCGCTGCCCAACGTGAAATATCCCAAAATTCAGGTCGAAATGGACTCCATGAGCTATTAAACATTCGCACGCTGCTAAATACCTGTTCGAGATCAACAGAGTTGTTCACCCAGAACAAAATAAAAACACCAAGCACCCAGAGCACTGGATTACGCTTGGTGATTGTCCATGATTGTCGAAAAATGTCTGTATACAATTTCATAGGGTTTCCCCATCTTTTAAATGTGTGTTTCTGATTTTGATTCTTGTGAAGCCTGTTGTGGAGCAAAAAGCGCTTCGAATTGCTCGCGCTCAAGTGTTTCCACTTCCAAAAGTTTGAGTGCGATCACCTTGAGCATCTCTGCTTTTTCTTTCACGATTTTTTTCGCGATGTGCAGTTGCTCACTAATGATGCGCGAGACTTCATGGTCAATATCTTGAGCGGTCTTGTCAGAGTAATCACGTTGTTCGTGAATTTCTCGAGCCAAGAACATCATCTCTTGCTGCTGACCAAAAGTACGTGTCCCTAGTGTATCACTCATTCCGTATGTCGTCACCATACGACGCGCAACTTTGGTTGCTTTTTCCAAATCTGAGGACGGACCAGTGGTCACGTCACCAAAAGTTTGCAGCTCAGATACATAGCCACCAAGAGAAACGGCGATATCGGCAAGCATGTGTGCGCGCGAATAGTAATGTCGATCTTCTTCAGGCAATTTGAGAGTAAAGCCACCAGCGCGACCACGAGGAATGATAGAAATTTTATGCACAGCATCAGAATCATTGAGCTCATGCGCAACCAACGCATGACCTGCCTCGTGATAAGCGGTGATCTCTTTTTCTTTTTGCGACATCTTCGAGTTCTTCTTTTGAGGGCCCAACAACACTTTGTCGATGGCATCGAGACAGTCCGACATAGCAACCTTCTTGCGATCATGTCGCGCAGCAAAAATGGCTGCTTCGTTGAGCACATTCATCAAGTCAGCACCCGAGAAGCCGGTTGTGCGTTTCGCAATTTCTTTCAGAGAAACATCATCAGTGAAAATTTTATTCTTCGCATGTACTTCCAAAATTTCTTCGCGTTCACGAATGTCAGGAAGGTCGAGTGTGACACGGCGATCAAAGCGACCCGGACGCAACAAGGCTGGATCGAGGACATCAGGGCGGTTGGTTGCAGCAATCACAATAACGTTAGCCTCGCCTTCAAAGCCATCCATTTCAGTAAGAATTTGGTTGAGTGTTTGCTCCCGTTCATCGTGCGAGCCACCCATCCCAGAACCACGTTGACGGCCGACAGCATCAATTTCATCAATAAACAAAATTGCAGGCGCTGCTTTTTTTGCTTTCTTAAACACATCACGCACACGCGAAGCGCCGACACCAACAAACATCTCCACAAACTCCGAACCGGAAATGTGAAAAAATGGCGCGTCTGCTTCTCCGGCCACAGCACGAGCGAGTAGTGTTTTACCGGTACCGGGAGAGCCCACAAGCAACACGCCGCGCGGAATGCGTGCACCAAGCGCCAAAAACTTTTTGGGATTTTTCAAAAAGTCAACCACTTCCATCAGCTCCTCTTTTGCTTCTGTTGCCCCAGCAACATCTTTAAACGTTGTTTTATTTTTGCGATTTGGATCCACCTGTTGTGCACGCGTTTGACCAAACATCATCGCGCGATTGTTTGAGCCTTGCACTTGGCGTAGCATCACCCAAAAAAAGAAAACGATAATGAGCGCCGGGAATAAGATTGGGAGGATGTTCACGAGGAAAAATTTCCAGCCACTCTCTCCTTGCACAGTGATTTTGGTGTTTTGTAATTGTTCAGGCGTGACACCATAATCAGAAAGCACTGCAGACAACGAATCGGTTGCTTCTTTATGAGAGGTCACTTGTGTGTCGTCGGTGAGCGTTGCATTGAGTTGGACGCCTTCGACTACAATAATTTCCTTCACCGTGCTTTGCTGTACGTGTTGTGCGAGCTCGTTGAGGCCAATTTCTTTGGGTTTGTCGAGTGGTGAGTTGTAGAGTGCCAATACTCCGGCACATAGGATAAATAGAGTGAGAAAGACAACAAAATTACGAAAGAGCTTGGGTCGGGGTGCTTGGGCAGTAGCCATATAGAATGAAGATTTACTGAATACTAAGAAGATAACTCACGCGGAGTATATCAAAATCGAACCCGAACTTCAAGACTCCTATCCTCTATAGTTGAATGGGCGGCTCCAAAAAGGTCCGACCCTGTAGGGTCCGACCTTTTAATACAAGCGCTTGCAAAGTTAGGAGTTTTTTGGTATATTCATCGTCGCGCAAAATTTAACTCTCTTCCCTGTTTGCCCGCGCTTTCAAGGCAACAGTGGAGCCCGCAAACTTACTCAGGTTTCGGTTAACATAATTATATGTAGTTTATGAGTACTACTGACATGCAAAAATTGCTCGATGAGCACACAGATATTGCCCTCCCTCAAGTTGGAGACGTTGTTGAAGGTGTTGTGATCTCTGCAGCAAATAACGAAGTGCACATTGACATCGGCGGCATTGCCACCGGTTTGGTTCGTGGCCCGGAGCTTGTTGACGAATCCGGAATGTTCACAAATTTAAAACCGGGCATTACTGTTCACGCCACTGTTGTTGAACAAGAAAACGAAATGGGTGAGCTTGAGCTTTCATTCCGTGAAGCTGGTCACCAAAAAGCGTGGGAAGAATTGGATCGCATTTTCCGCGAACAAGAAATTGTTGGCGCACATATTTTGGATGCAAACAAAGGCGGCTTACTCGTCCGCGTTGGCAACGTTTCCGGCTTCTTGCCTGTATCTCAGCTTACTGTTGAACACTATCCTCGCGTTGAAGGTGCAAACAAAGCTAAAATTTTAGAACGTTTGAAGACCTACATTGGCATGGAATTTCAAGTGCGTATCATCGATGTTGCTGAACAAGAAGGCAAAATGATCGTTTCTGAAAAGGCAGCAAAAGAACAAGAGCAAAGTGCTCGCCTCTCTGAATTCAAAGTCGGCGATACCATTGAAGGTGTTGTTACAGGTGTTGTAAACTTCGGCGCATTCGTCGAATTTGGCGACAACCTCGAAGGGTTGGTACACATCTCTGAGCTCGCATGGCAACGTATCGACAATCCAAAAGACATCATCAAAGTCGGCGATGCAGTGAAGGCTCAAATCATCGCGATTGACGATGGTCGCATCTCGCTTTCGATTCGTCGCTTGCAGCACGATCCATGGAAAGCTGTTGCTGAGAAATACAAAGTTGGCGACGTCGTTGAAGGTATGGTTCTCAAGATCAACCCATTCGGCGCATTCGTTGAACTCGACAACGACATTCATGGACTTGCTCACATCTCTGAACTCTCTTGGAAGAAGATCACTTCTCCAGAAGAGGTTCTCAAGATCGGTGAGAAGTCGAAATTCAAAATCGTTTCGATCGAACCAGACAATCATCGCCTCGGCCTCTCGGTAAAACAACTCACCGCTCGCCCAGCTTCTGCTAAGAAGAAGGATGAGAAGGAAGAAGGTTCTACTGAAGAAAAAACTGAAACTCCTGTAGAGGAAAAAGTAGAAGAAACAAAAGCTGAATAAGCTGTAGCGAAAAAAGACAGGCCACAAGCCTGTCTTTTTGTATCCGTGATATACTGCATCTATGCCAAAAAAATCACCCTCTTCATCCTCAAAACAGCCACAACTCAAACCCCTACTCGGTGCACACGTCTCTGCATCGGGCGGAATCAGCAATGCGCCAATCAACGCTCACGATGAAGGCTGCGAAACATTTCAGTTTTTCCTCAGCTCTCCGCACACGTACGCCATGGGTGAATGGAAAGAAGACGAAGCAGAAAAGTTTATCGCGCTCTGTAAAGAGTTCGGCTACACACAAACATTCGTCCACGCACCGTATCTCATCAACCTCGCGTCGATAAAACCACAAACGCGCCATGGTTCGATTTCTCTGTTGCGGAACACTCTTGAGCGCGCGAGCTTGATTGGTGTCACAGGCGTGATGTTTCACACAGGCTCTGCAACAGGGCATGAAAACAAAGCAGATGGATTGAAACTTGCGATCAAATCACTCAACGAAATTCTTGATGGCTACACTGGCTCCGCAAAACTCCTTCTCGAAAATGCAGCGGGCGCTGGTCAAACTCTTGGCGTGAGCTTTCAAGAGATCGGTGAGATGTTCGAGGGCGTGAAACAACGCAAGCACATGGGTGTCTGCATCGACACGCAACATTCATTCGGTTCAGGCTACGATTGGCGCGATGAAAAACTTGCAAAAAAAGCGTTCGCTGATTTTGAAAAATATATTGGCTTCGAGCATCTCACTGTCGTGCAAGTCAACGACTCAAAAGTCGATTGCGGCTCAAACAAAGATCGCCACGAACACATCGCCGACGGAAAAATCGGTGTCGATGGCATGCACAACATCATGAGCAACGCAAAAATGCGCCAAGTGCCATGGATTTTGGAAACAGAACCTGAAGGGCGCGACCAAGATTTGAAGACACTCCAAAAAATTCGTGCGTCACTCTAACACTATGAAACTCACAATCTTAGGTTCAGGCGATTTTCGCCCCGACGCTCCCATGGCTTCTGCCGGTTACGTTGTTGAAGCTGGAAACACCACGCTCAAGCTCGACTTTGGTCGCGGCAATTTGATACGCATGGCAGAAGCAGGTATCGATTGGAAAAAAATGTCAGCGATTTTGATTTCGCACACTCATCCGGACCACATCAGTGACCTCATGCAATACTTACAAGCATTCACATTATTCCGTGATCAGCGAAAACTTGACCATGATATTCCATTCTATGGTCCAAAAGGTTTCCCTGACTACTTTGATCATTTTCGTAGAAGTGTGCAAACATCGTGGGAACACATTCCTGCAGTTCGCGAAATAATTGACGAGCGTTTCACGGTTGGCGATTTTGCAATTACAGCGCTCACGATGAAACACTCACAAGTCAACAACGGATACCGCATTGAGCACGACGGCCGCGTACTCTGCTACACTGGCGACACAGAGATCAACGACAACCTCATCGAACTAGCCACCAACGCCGATGTGCTGCTCACCGAATGTGCGGCGCGAAACTCAGATACGCCAAATGGCCACATGCGCCCAACCGACGTTGCACGAGTTGCACGCGAAGCAAACGTGCGCCACATTGTTCTCACCCACTACCCTGCTGAGGAACATGAACGCGAATTCCGCGCGCAAGAACTGAAGAGCGAATTCGCAGGCAAGATCACCGCTGGGAAAGATTTACTCACGATTGAAATTTAATTGTTGTCATTGCGAGAAACGAAATGACGAAGCAATCTCAGAGACTGCTTCGCTACGCTCGCAGTGACATAACCAAGTATACTTATGATAGAAAAAGCGACATTTGCTGGGGGTTGTTTCTGGTGTGTACAAGGCCCATTCGACGCACAAGAGGGCGTCAGCAACGTCCAAGTTGGTTACGCTGGCGGCTCAGAGGAAGACGCAAACTATCCACGCGTCTGCACAGGCCGCACCAAACATCGTGAAGCCATTCACATGGAATACGATCCAGAAAAAGTGTCGTACGAAACACTTGTCGGTATTTTTTTCAGACAAATCGACCCAACTGATCCAAAAGGACAATTCAATGATCAAGGTCAACAATACACGACAGCAGTCTACACACATTCAGATGAACAAAAACAGATCGCGGAAAAAGTGATCGCGCGCATTAATGCCTCAAAAAAATTCGACAAGCCTGTCGCAACAGTCATTGAACCATTTACCACCTTCTTCCCTGCCGAAGAAGAACACCAAGCCTACTACAAGAAAAATCCTCTGCGTTACGGTATGTACAAAATGGGTTCTGGTCGCACAAAATTTATCGACAACAACTGGTGACGCGGACGTTGTGCTTGGTGCTAAAAAACGAGCACTACTCGCGCTCGTTTTTTATTTATAAATATTTCTAGTTCATACGGCGTAAATCGTCTTCCAAACCATCAATCTCATCGCGCATTCTAGTGTGAGCACGATTAAGCGCATCTGCAGCGCCAATCGCTTCCAACACTTCACGCATCTTCAACGGGTCGAGTCCAACTGAGCGTGCAAGCTCATCAACGCGACGAATAGTCTCTTCTTGCACTCCACCTTCTCGTCTGCGTAATTCCGCAATCACGTGCGCTGCGTATGCGACTCCACCCTCAACTTGTGCGTCATCCAAAAACTCAGATGCTTCACCTTCATAACGCTCAACTCCGTTTTCTCCTCCGGGTAATCGGTTAAACAATTGTTCATTCATATTTCACTGGGGTATAGGGCATTTCTGCCATGATTTTTTTCTCATGCTCTGCCTTCTTGCCACTCAAATATCGCGCAACCTCCCGCAAAATGTGATTGCGCTCTTTTTCAAGCTTCCGCAACACCTCAAGACGAGCACGTACCACTTGACGCATTCGCTCGATAGTCGTTGATTTTACAGGGGTGTGCGAAGACATAGGTTGTACTCTTACTAATCAGAGTTCGCGGTAGTGTACTCCTTTTCAAGAATTTGTAAAGGGGCTACACGTCGATATAGAAAGCAGTATCAAAGCTACTCAAGAATAACACGGCTGCCTCTTTTTTTACCCAGACCCAGTGGATTATATCGGTTCTGAACCTCCTCACTTGTTGTGTCATGATGTGTATATAGTATACAAAAGATGCATCAGTTGTATACTGGACATCATGCAATGCCCAAATGACGGCGTAGAATTCCACCCTGTCCGCTCACAAAATCACTACGGTCAACTGATTGTGCTCGACCAATGTCCAGTATGCGGTGGACATAGGCATGACTCTCTTCAAACTATTTTTACGTAGATAATACAATTATGCCAAAACCCAAAAACGTGAAGAAAAAATAATCACATTATCGCAGCGGCGCGCAGCACTGCCTGTACCTCGCGCACCTGCGCTTGGGTGAGGTGCTTCAAACGCTCTGTCGCATTTGAATCGAGCAATCCATACTCGCGACACATCTGAAGTAGATATTGTTGTTCGTCTTGGTTACCCATATCACAAATGATCTGCAGAGAACGAATAGCGTGCTCAACGGTAAAGTCAGCGTCTACCCTACCGCACAACAACTCCTCTGCATAGTAAAAGTGGATACCAAGTGTGTATATGTGAGTAACACCTCCCTCAAACATCTTCACCGCTCGCTGTGCAATGTCATGCGCCATATCGAGATCGAGCAACGCATAGGGCAAACGCAGCAACGTGCGCGCCGCACTCTCCCATGTTCGCAGGTCACGTGTCACCATATGCCCAGACACCAATCCTCGAGCGCGTTCACCGGAGGTTCCGGTCATACGGAAATGATGCAACTGTAGCACCTGTTCCAAAAAACGTTGGCGAGCTGGCCCCCCAGCATAGCTCGCTTCGACATGATGAATGCTACCGCTATATTCGCCATCTTGCGCAGTGAGCGACAGCTCAATGTAGTGGTGGCCGGTAGGAAAAGCGATTTCAACATAATCATTATGGATGATGGCAATAGGCTTCATACCACGCGTACTGCGCTGGTATTGTGTTTCTCCAATAGCTGTGAGTGTGCTCACAAGCATCTTGCCACCAACGGTTTCTTTCCAGCCGCCAACGCCACGACTCGCATCAATAATAGAGTACTCGTAAAACTCTTCGCCGCGTTTACGATTGTCTTCTGTATTCGTAGATGACATTGCGCCAAAAATCAATCTTCGCAATTGCAAACTATGCTGATACATTTGTTCATGCAAATATGCGATGGCATCGTTTAAAGAACGCACCTCCTCCCAATCTGTTGGCCGTGGTGACGAGTGTGTGGTGAGCGCATGCATGCCAGCGCGCACTCGAGCACGAAGTTCGTTGTCTATACTCCCTTCAGCACTCTGCGCTTCTGCATACGAAAAGTCCTCAAGGATCGCCCGATGAGATTCTGCAAGCCACTCAATAGACATAGGTTTGAGCTGAAGCGGGCGAAGTTCGTTCACTGCCGCGTGCAAACCTTGAACGCGTTCCAAGCACACCGCGTAGAGCCGTTCCGGGGATTCTGCGCGTGTATACCGCTCTCCAGCAAGTAGACGATCCACAGAAGCGGAGAGCTGCATCAAGGCAGAAAGCGCCGCTGTGTTCGCCTCACGCGCACGACGCATACTGTCCATAAATACCTCAACTGATCGTAGCCGTTCTTGGTATTTGGCACGCTGCTCTGTAATGCTTTGAACAATCTGCGCGTCTTGCGATGGGAGCGCACGATACATACGTTCAACATCAAGCGCTCCCTGCCTATTCAAAAAATGAAACATCGTATGGATGTTTACGCCACCGCGAGCAAATAATTCTGCAGCCGTGCGCACATCTTCATCTGAATGTAACGTGATATCTAAATCTTTGACGCTCACCGCAAGGCGCAGCGCCGTTTCCATAACAGTAGGGCCTGCGGTACTTCGAAATACGACCGAAGCATCATTACTACGCTGGGCGTGAAATATCCCACGACTTTCCCGAAGCGCTCGCGCAATATAACGAGGACGATACGGCAAGCGCTTCGTATGCTCAAAAGATGAAAGCGTATGCATGAAGTATACCGCTCCCTGTGAAGTTGAGCTTGGAATGTGCGCGACAAATTCTTTATGTGACCCTGGGTCCAACCGCGTGGTAACAAGTCCGTGGGGATGCACTATCACATGCGCTTTACACGGAGATGAGGGTAAATTGAATGCGGCGAGATATTCTTGAAGACGCTGTACATCGCTTGGATAGCCATCCTCTTTCTGTTCTGCGTCGCGCATATCTTGCACAACGAGTTTAGCTGACGACGACTCGTAACACACCTCTCCCTCAGCGCCAGCAAATCCTCTACCAGGGCCTAAATCAGAGAGCAGAACATTCCCGTGCATCATCTGCAAAAGCACAAACACTCTCTCATGCAAATCAATTGGATGCTCCACAGGTGAGAGCATGAATGAGGGCGCGATAACATTCCACGCCTCCATTGCACACCGCATCTCAGCGGAGCTGCCTGTATTGAGCGCTGCGGTCAATGCAAAAATACACAACTCAGGGTGTTCAGGG
Source organism: Candidatus Kerfeldbacteria bacterium (assembly GCA_018500015.2). Classification (GTDB taxonomy): domain Bacteria; phylum Patescibacteriota; class Patescibacteriia; order UBA9570; family XYC2-FULL-38-9; genus AQU-09. The sequence continues at coordinate 10,869 of JAHBAR020000004.1, forward strand.
AGTTTGAGCGTTTCGGGAACGCTGGGTTGCAAGGCACGTTCAGGCGATCGAGGTTTTCTTGGTGAGCGCGGCATACTCATAGAATACAGGAAATGACAAAGGTTCGCATAGCATGTCTCTGCAGCGAATTGAACGCGAGCTTACGACTCTCGAATTCTTGTTTCGTGAATGGCAACGATACGCGGGACACCTTCTACTACTTCAAACACTGCTGTGCTTTGTAAGCCAAGTTCGTGGTCTTCGTCCCATGTTTGCCACTCTTGGTATGTCGCCAAGGTTGAATAATACGATCGTTCATAGTAATAGATTAATTCAGTTGCGAGTGAATTCAGAAATGAGTGCGATGCGAAGTTGTGGAGTCGCCTCGTGCGACCGAGCTGTAGTGGGCGCTACAGCGAGAGCCGAGGCAGCGAACAACAAGTAGCACGCCATTTATGGATTCACGCGTAGAATCTTCTCCATTGGTCTCCCCTTGGCTAACTCATCGACGAGCTTGTCCATATACCGAATCTCGCGCATGAGCGGTTCTTTGATTTCTTCTATACGCACACCACAGACAACGCCGGTGATGAGTTTGCGCTTCGGGTTCTTTTTTGGCGCTTGCGCAAAGAATGTTTTGAAGTCCACTTCCTTTTTTATTTGCGATTCAAGTTGTTTTTGCGTATAGCCCGTGAGCCAACACATGATTTCATTAACTTCTTTTTTCGTGCGCCCCTTTCTTTCTGCTTTCTGGATATACATAGGGTATACTTTAGCGAAGATCATTGCGTAGACTTTTTCGAGTTCCATATTTTGAGTGTAGCTGAAAAATTGCTTTTGAGCCAAAAATACGTATACTAGTGTGTGCAATTCGCCCGGGTGGTGAAATTGGTATACACACGAGACTTAAGATCTCTCGACGAAAGTCATGCGGGTTCGAGTCCCGCCCCGGGCACTCTAAATACAAAGCTCCCTTCGGGGAGTTTTGTATTTAGTAAGTTGTCTGTGGTTTGGGACTCGAAGGGTAGACATGAGGCGAGCGCTATGCGCCAAGCCGAGATGTAGGCAAGGTCGCAGTGCGACGTTGCCGTCTACCCAGGAGGAGTCCCGCCCCGGGCACAACAAAAGCAACCTCACCACGACTTACAATAGTGCTGAACTTCCTTTATACTATTTCTATGCTTCGTCGCGTGTACACTACCCTGTTTTGCGCACTTCTGTGCGTTGTTTTTGCTGCAAGCGCACACGCAGCTACAACGCGCATCGTGATAAAATATGAACCGTCAGCCACTCGCGCAACCGCAGAAGCGATCAACACTATTCTTTCTGCTACATACCCAAACAGCAGCATCACACTGAATTCGTTTAATGCGAACACTCATAAAGGCATTATCGCCGTAACAAATGCATCAATAGATGCCATCATCACCACACTGCGAGCACAAGATGCTGTGCTCTATGCTCATCGCGACATTGTGTTTTCTACAGATGCGCAAATCACGCCATGGGGCGATGCCGGTGACGGCGTGAATGCAATCGACGCACATGTAGATGGTGCAACAGGCAGCGGAGTACTCGTCGCAATCGTCGACTCAGGTGCAAACCTCTCGCATGAAGATCTTGTCGACAACCTCTGGAATCCATCAGGCAATACATGTATCATCGACGGAGAAACAGTGAGTGGTGGATGTCCTCATAGCGGCTACGACTTTGCGAATAACGACAACAACCCTACCGATGACCACGGGCACGGCACGCACGTTGCCGGCATCGTTGCAGCAGCAGACAACTCTGTTGGCGTCATTGGCGTTGCGCCAGAAGCAACACTCATGATCGTAAAAGTGCTCGACAGCACAGGGTACGGCAGTTATACAACGATAGTCGAGGGGATTCAATTTGCAATCGACAACGGCGCGCAAATCATTAACTTAAGTCTCGGTAGCCTGTACGACGGCGCGGTGCCTCAAGATTTGCTCGACGTGATTCAAGCTGCTGAAGATGCGGGCGTTGTGGTTGTTGCAGCAGCAGGCAATGATGCAACTCCCGTGCCATATCTTCCTTCACAATTCAACACCATACTTTCTGTCGGCGCAGTGCAACAACTCATCACGCAAAATAATCCTGAGACTTCTTACAACACTCGCCTCGCCTATTTTTCAAACTGGGGCAAAATTGATGTCGTTGCGCCCGGCATTCGCATCAATAGCACAACATACGACGGCGGCTACTCGGGCGATACTTGGGAAGGAACGTCGATGGCATCACCGTACGTTGCTGGAGTGGCGGCGCTTTTGCTTTCAGAAGACACGTCGCTCACTCCCGAGGAAGTGCGCTTTGTCATTAAAAGTACAGCCACTGATTTAGGCACAACTGGTGGCGATGATTTTTACGGTACTGGACTAGTCAACGCGCCTGCAGCACTCGCGGCGCTGAGCTCAACAACAACCACCGTGCTCGCAGAACCCGCATGGTCGGACAATAATTTCGAAGATATCGGCGATGGTTACTACGACACCACCGCTGTCTACTCAGGGCGACTCCCTGCTGATGGCAGCACACAATCTATTGTGCGCATTCAAGTGCGCCGTGCAAACGGCACAGCGGTTGTCCACGCGGATGTGAACGCGTCACTCAGCATAGGAACGATCGTCTCATCTCTCCCTGTCCAAACCGACGCACACGGCATCGCATACCTCACCATTCAAACACCATCAAGTGCCGCTGACGCGACACTTACTGTTACCGCCGGCTCAACCTCCGACACCACGCACATTATTTTTGCCGATACGTTGTTCGTGCACGATGCCGGCGAACCTGATGATGTGAGCGTGTCATCATGGTTCACCACACGCGCTCTCGAAAGTGTGTCAGAATATTGGACGCAGTCGACGCGCTCAGTGCCAGCCGACTCCACAGAGCTCTCACACTATCGCACAGTCATCTGGGACACAGGCACATACAGCCTCAACATCGAAGAACAAGAATTGCTCGCGGAATTTTTACAAGACGACAAACAACTCATTCTTTTTTCTGGCAACGGCTTAAGCAGCTATGCCTACTATTCATCGCATGAGGGCTCTTCTATTAATAGTATTGATACGCTTCTGAGCGATGAGCTGGGTGTTTCATTTGTTGCATCTGCACCTCATAATGCAACAATCGTGGGCACGGGTGACATGGGAACATTTAGCATTGAAAGCCCGGTGAGCGCGTCGGATAGCTACGCAAAAGCGCGCGCTGACGTGATTACTGCGCGCACAGGCTCTGAAGTGCTTGGATATTTTTGCAACAACGCGGAAGATGCAATTGTCAGGCATACTAACGGCTACACTGCCGTGACTGTAGCTGCATCACTCGACCTTTTTTCAAAAACAGATCGCGAGAATCTTTTACAGCGTACACTCAATGCTGTGCGCGGTGACACACATAGCGACACAGGTATTGCAAGTGGGTGCGACACAGCTGATGATGGCGTGACAGTTGACGCACACGCCGAAACAGATCTCTCTTCTGCGCCACAAATTATCGATAGTGAGGGCGACGCGCTCGACAATGTCTCCGCAACTCTCTCAGGCACAAGCGCGACAGTCACATGGCAAAATGATTCTGCATATCGCTCCTCAGAAGCTCGCGCAACAAATATCACGACTCATGGAGCAATCGATGCAACAGGAAGCAGATCAACAATCACACTCGATGGCTTAGATGCAGGCGCGACATACATTATTGCCATCACAGTTTCGTCCAATTCTGGTTCGTTTGCTCCATATTACATGCTTGCGAATACTTCATCGACAGAAATTTCTGGATTCACGCTCGAAACAACAAAACGTAAAAAATTAAAAATTACCAGCTCCACAACTCTTGGTGTTGGAGAAATTTTTGAATACGAATTGCGAGATGTCGACGACCAACTTCTCAAAACAGAGCACAGCTCAAGCAGCACACACACATTCTCTGACCTCTCTCCGCGCACAAGCTACCACATGCGCGTGCGCACAGTTGGCAATGGAAGTGCGAGTGAGTGGAGTGACATGGTTAAAGTAAAAACGCTCACCGACAAGGTAAAAAAACCAACGCTCGCGGTCGCATCTTCATCAAGCTTACAAATATCGTGGGAAAAACCAGAAGGAAGTGCGGTTAAAAAATACCGCGTGGAGCTCTACCAAAAACTGAACGGTGAATATCGCCTCTACGCCGTTGAAAAAATCACAACCAACCTTGAGAGCGAGACGCAATCATTCACATTTACGAATCTCAATGCCTCTCATGGCTATCGCGTTCGAGTGCGCGCAACATTTAGCAACGGCGACAAAGGAACCTACTCCAAGTACACAAAAATCAAAGCTGCCGATTTTTAATCGACAACAACTTTTTTGAACCATGGACGAGGATAGATGTATGCAGCCAATACCGTGGTCAGCGGTACAGCGACTATAAGCGCCATACTACCAACAAGTGCGCGAATGATCTCTTCGGCAAATGGCTCGCTGTTGAGCGACACCCACAACGGTTGACTACTCACATGCAACAATAAAAATATTGGCAACGACGCACCCGCATACGCCAACACAAGTGTGTTCACAAGCGAAAGAATATGTTCTTTGCCAACAGAAAATCCGCGCAAAAAGAGTTCACGAAAGGTTAACTTGTTATTGGCTCTATACAACTCCTCTACTGCAGCAACTTGGGCTGTAGCAACATCATCGAGCACACCAAGTACCCCGATGATAATTCCGCCGAGCAGCAACCCTTGCACATTGACTGTCTGCTGCAAACCAAATTGCACCATAAACGCCTCTTCAGAACCCAAACCTGAGAGCTCGGTCACTTGCACTGCGAAGTATGAAGCAAGTAACGCGCAGACAATAGCGAATGCCATTCCAACTGCTGCAATAATTGTGCGCGGTCGAAAACCATGTGCAGCAAATACAGAAACACAGAGTATCATCACAGCGGCAATTGTTGAGATAAGAAATGGATTTTTACCATCAAGAATTTGTGGCAACATAAATTGCATAATGACAAGGCCGCTAAACGCAAGTCCTACAAATGCGAATACTCCTCGCATTTTTGTAGCCAGAATGACCATGAACGCAAATATACCCGCGATCCATATGAGCGAAGGGATTCTGTATTTTTCTGCAATGTAATATGTAGAATATTCTTCACCGGCCGTACGATAAATCACAATCTTGTCACCAACTGCATAATGCTGCTGATCACTCACCGTATCAAATACATACTGCAGCGAAATAGTTTTTCCAGCATCGCTCCCCTTACTCACTATAACGCTCACATCATACGACGACTGCTCTGCACCAATTGTCGGAGTCATCGTAGTTATTTTTCCAACCTCATACTCAACTTCTTGCGGCTGCACTGTTTGTGCATGCGAAGTAAAAGGCATAAGCGCACAACACACGGTTGCAATAAGCAGAGGAAATTTTTTCATACCAACCATAATACCACCACATATTGCTTGATGCCATAATTTTCATTACAATGCTCCTATATATGGCAAAAAAACCTCTTTACATTCGCGAAGCACTCACCTACGATGACGTGCTTCTCGTTCCACACTATTCCGAAATTCTTCCAGCCGATGCCGACCTCACCACGCATCTCGGCTCTCTCACGCTGCGCACTCCTCTGCTCTCAGCTCCAATGGACACCGTGACTGAACACGCGATGGCCATTGCAATGGCAAAAGCTGGTGGTATGGGCATCATCCACAAAAACATGGATGCGAAGTCTCAAGCAAAGGAAGTTGCACTCGTCGTCAAAGCTGGTTTCCAAGTTGGCGCAGCCGTTTCTGTTGGCGATGAACAGTTTGAGCGCGCAGAGCTGCTCGTGAAAGCTGGTGCTAAGATGTTAGTTGTTGATAGCGCGCACGGTCACTCAAAAGGAATCTTGGTGCAAGTGCGTCGTTTGAAAAAAGCGTTCAAAAAACATATCGTCATCGTCGGCGGCAACGTCGCAACTCGCGAAGGCACACTCGCGCTCATAGGTGCTGGAGCTGATGTCGTCAAAGTCGGCATTGGTCCTGGTTCGATCTGCACCACGCGCGTCGTCGCTGGCGTCGGCGTTCCACAACTCACTGCTGTGATGGACTGTGTCGCTGCAGCGCGCAAAAGCAAAACCGCAATCATTGCAGACGGTGGTTTGAAATACTCTGGCGACATCGTCAAAGCACTTGCAGCTGGAGCAGCAGCGGTCATGGCTGGCGGTTTATTCTCTGGCACCGACGAAGCTCCGGGCGACGTTGTTGAAGTCAACAGCAAAAAGATGAAAACATACCGCGGCATGGGTTCAATCGACGCAATGGAAAAAGGTTCAAAAGATCGCTACGGACAAAAAGGTGTTGCGGATAAACGCAAACTCGTTCCAGAGGGCGTTGTCGGTTACACCGCGTACAAAGGTTCGGTAGAAGAAATTATTTTCCAACTCGTTGGCGGTATTCGTTCTGGCATGGGCTACAACGGTGCAAAAACACTCAAACAACTCTCAAGCAATGTTGAGTTCGTTCGCATCACTCCAGCTGGCTTAAAAGAATCACACCCACACTCACTCTCAGTCATCGAAAGCACAAAAAATTACAGCGCATAATTTGACAAGATTTTTTTCATTGCGTATTATACGCGCCAATATGCAGATCTATACGTCTACATGCACAACATCCACAACCCGATCTCGATCGAGGTAGTTGTTGCTGTGTAAGACGCTTCACAACACCCCGATCGACGGGGTGTTTTTGTATATATCAATAAAAAATTTGAGAGTTGCGCGTGTGGGAGGGTGATTAATACCCCTCCCTCAGGCCCAACTGTCTGGACCACACCACACACGGAGTACATCGTGTCTCTTCACGAAAAATTCGGTCTGCCTGATGTCAATTCCCCGCTGCGTCGCGGCTACTACGTGCGCCTGGAGGAGGCAGCGAAAAGGCTGCGCGAGCGTGAACATCTGCGTGCGGAAGTCTCTCGCTTCTGGGAGGAGCAGAAGTGGGGCGCGCCACCAATCCCGGTGAACGATTGCAATCTCGCGGTCATCTCGCGCAACCTCGCCACCGCGCGCTTCGAAGACATCGTCTACGCAGCACTCGCTCGCCAGGCTGGCCTTGAACCCGTCTGGTCGACGCTCAATGGCGACAAGATGTGCGCCGGCAGCCCAATCAAGACGACGTACCTGCAAGGTCATCTCGTTCTCGGGCGCGGCGGACTCGGCGGGCTCAAGCTGGAGAAGCATGAGTACCTCGAGATCGTGGATCCGCGCTCGCTGCGTGGAAGGCCGGCGAACAGCTCGCCTGCGCACCGGCACCACAATCAGCCGCTGTTCGAGATCTTCGCGCCCAACGGCACGCCGCTCACGACTCTGCACCGAGTGCATCAGATGAAGATGCTCGCGCCGATCTGCCCGCGCGGCGTGATCAGTTTCGACATCACGAGCTGGTACCGTGACGGCAACCTGATGAACTCGCGGCAGTACTACATCGCGCTGATGTCGCTCTTCGTCGCGCACGGCGTGCTCTTCGAAGACTTCCACGGCGGAGAATCAGGCGAACAGCTCGACGCATTCACCGCAGAAGTCTTCCAGCCCGCGTCCCGTCGACTCAAGGACATCTTCGGAGTGGCGCCACTCGTCGTTCCGCTCCCGTGGAAACGCGAATACGCGTACTACCCAAGCAATACCTCCTGGCCGGAGTGGAATGTGGTTCCCCCTGAGTACCTTAACGGTCTCCTCTAACACGATCTGATTTCTCAGTTCGGGTTAGAGTTCGTTTTTCTAAAAAGTGATCCATATAGTTATGCAAAAATTTCAACCATTCCAATTCACTGAGAAGCTCTCAGCTCTTGGTGAACGCCAAGGCAAAGTCGAAACCAAAGCAGCGGCGCTTATTCGCAGTGAGCTCAAAAAATTCCACGTCGTGTTCGTGACTGAAAAGTTCATTACACATATTCCAAAATTTATCAGCGCGCACGTTGTCGCTGATAAAAAAATTATCCCCGCGATTCCAACTTCGTTTGTAAGCGGCACAATCACCAATAAAAGTGCAATCGTCAGCTCAATGATTTCTTCACAACGTTTTATTGATGATGCCAACATCAACTTCAATCCCTACTGTCACACCATATCCCGCAGCAACCACTACTTTGCACCGTCATGTGCGATTGCACCGGAGCATCTGCGCACAATTTGCGATGCCAAAAAAGTTCGCGCGGAAGTTCGCGTCAAAAAAATGCAACATGAATCGCAAAATATTCTGATCGGAAATATGAAAAATCCTCGAGCGATTTTCATGGGGCATTACGATTCGCTTGGCCCGGGAGTCATCGACAACGCATCAGGCACGGCGCTCCTCATGCAGCTCGCTATCGAACACCCTGAAATTCTGCACGACAATCTACTTATCATCGCCGGCAACGAAGAGCTCTCGTACGATCACCCGCTCTACTGGGGGCGTGGGTATCGCGTGTGCGAAAAAAAACATCGCAAGATTTTTGAACGCGCGGAAAAACTCATCGGCGTTGATTGCGTCGGACACGCGCCTACACTCCTCTACTCTGATCCTGCAACAGTTCGCCTCGCAATTCCTCTCACGCACCGAGAACAGTGGGCACACAAAATGTTTTTGCTCGCTGGCGACTTGAACGCGCTCAATCCCGTCTATCACAGCACCGCCGACGATGGAACGCTTGTCCCAATTCAACAAAAATATCTCATACAAACAAAAAATCTTGCCCTCAAGATTGCGGGATAAAAAAATTATGCTTTCATTAAAACCGCTTCACGATTCCTGATGCATCACCAATGTAATATCCAAATTTGTATCTTTCACCGTACTGGGAAATAAGCTTGTCTCCACCTTGTTCATAACCAGATGCGCGCCTAAAATGCTGAGATACACCCCTTCTCCACTGCATCATAAGGTCAGGGTGAGGGAGACGCTCGGTATCCCGAGTTGCGACCAGGACGCGGAGCAGCCCATCTGGAGTGCCCAGCACTCCAATACGATGGTGCACACCTGGATGGCGCAGTAAAAAAAGTGATACATCTGCGGAGCCAAACGGGGAGGTGTCAGGATGAGAATGAATGTTGCCCACTGATGGGTATGCAGCATGTATAGGAATATTGACACCATCCATCGTTCCTACGGCTCTGGCGCGCACCGTGCTCACGAGCAACCGTCCTAAGTCTTGATCCCAAACAATATTCAAGCCACGTTCTCTATGGAGATCATCCTCTGCGGTCGCTCGTGCGCATTCCACAGCTTTCATACCTATCGATTGTGGAGACGTTCCAAGGTCAATGCGCTCCGGGAGGTGCTCGTATGCCACAAAACCCTCATACTCAAAACGACACGCATCAATTAATTGACGTTTCAGATGCTCATATGCCCACACCGGCCTGCGCTCAATTGGTTGTAATCCATATTCCATGGCGCACACACTAGCAACTATATGTAAAAATACAAGCCTTGCAAAAAATTACCTCGATTCTTCTACCCGATCCTTCTCCCACATCTGTCGTATTTCTGTGCGACCCCTATGTAAACGTGATAGCACTGTGCCAAATGCTATGCCCAATTCTTCCGCAATCTCTTCTGCGCTTTGTGCTTCGAGGTAAAAACGTCGCAGAGTTTCTGCTCTCCCTGACTCGAGTTTATTAATGTACGTGATGAGTTTAGGCATATGCGTCTCAAAAAACTCTTGGTCATCTTTATCATCATACATGTCTTGCATTTCACTTAATGCTTTTTGCCGATTTCTTTCTGACTTTGAAAAATCGATCGCTAAGTTAATGGCTATTCTATAGAGATATACACGTACAGGTGTATGACTCGGATACCAAGGCTCCTTGAGCGACTGATGAAACTTCAAAAATACCTGCTGAGCAATCTCTTCTGCAATCTCTGTTCTATCTCCTATCATTTTTGAAATAATATCTACAACATAGTTACGATGTTCTGAGAACAAAGCCTCAAAAGCTTTCACATCACCTTGCTGACATCGCTTAATAAGATCCGGCTCGTTAAAAGTAATTTTTGCTCTGCGTTCTTTAAACATAAACAGTTATATAAGTTGTAAAATGAATGACTGAGGATGGTATATCAAAACTATTTTGTTTTATATATAGAAATACTTAAAAGTATATTTTTCTATTGAAAATATTAATATTTTTGTATTATCTACTTTTTTGTTCGTTGACATGAACAACATATCGTGATAAATAATGCCCATGGATTCTCTCTTTCTTCAATCACTCAAAAAGACCGGACTCACCTCTCCTGAGGCGCAGATATACGCGGCATTGCTCGAACGAGGAGGTGCAGCGCCGTCGACAATTGCTGAAGACACGCATCTCAATCGCACAACGGTATATCGCACACTCGAAGCACTCAACGTCAAGGGATTAGTATCAACCGTACGCAAACACAAAAAGCTCTTTTACCAAGCTGAGGGTGCTGAAGCACTCAATGCGTTTACGCGCAATCGCATCACCGTTGCAGAACGCGCACAAAAAACAGCAGCTCAACTCGAACCAAAGATTGAAGGCTTGCTGCAATTCGCTTCACACAAACCGATCATCAAATTTTTCGAAGGAAAAGAAGGTGTGCGTCATATTTTTGAAGACCACGTTGCAGGCACTCAAAGTTACGAGATGTTTGGTTTCTCAAATATCAAAAACGTCATTTCTTTCTTAGGCGCGGATTTTGTGCGCAAGTACATCGCGAAAAAAGTGAAACTGAACGTCATCACTCGCGGCATCTTCCCTGACACTGTTCAAGACAAAGAATTTTTACCAACGTATTACGGTCGCGTACCAAAACGCAACAGGCTCGAAGCGCGCTACATCGAAGCGCAAAATTTTCCATTCGAAAGTGAGCTCACTATTTACGCCAACAACAAAATTTCGATCGTGAATGTGCATGATGATAAACTCGTCGGCGTTATCATCGAAGATCAGATGATGCACGATATGCTCTGTATGATTTTTGAGCTGGCCTGGAAAGGTTCCAGCATACATTCATAAATGGTGCCCTGTTGGCGGCAAAGCCGCACAACCCTTCGGGCTTGTCGTTCGCTTTCGCGCTACTCGACGTACCGTCGCAGTACGCCTCGGTCGCGCTCAATCTCCACGACTTCGCATTGCACTCATTTCTAAATGTATGCAAACGCCGATTTTTATTTACTGAGAATAAAAACCATGTAGGTATATTCGCCACGTTCAACGCTTTTTTCTTGGTACTCAACACCTTGTTCTGCCAAGAACGCTCGCAATCCTTCAACATTGCCAAAAGAGCCCCATGCAAGGTATGCGCGTCCGTCATCTGTGAGATGCGAAGAATATTCTTGTATGAAACGCTGAGCTGTGGTGAACGTGCCACCAGATTCATCCCAAAATTCATTGCTAATTGGCAGATTCGCGACAATGACATCAAACTGTTCTGGTACATGTTCAAACAAATTTGATCTTCGCACTTCAACATCACTTTCATACTGCAAACGTTCGATATTCATGGCTGTGTTTTGCAGCGCCCTATCATGAACATCGACAGCAACCACACGAACTGCGCCACGCTCTGCTGCATGAAGAGCTATAGCTCCTGTTCCACACCCAACATCGAGCACTGCCTTATCTCCTACATCTCCCATTTCGCTAGCAAGAAATGATGAAGTGAGAGAAATTTCAGGATCAGGTGTAAACACTCCGTCCATGACAAAAATATCTAGCTCTCCGTAACGAACAACATGATCTGGATGGTCAATGAGTGCTGAAAAATCTTTGCGTACTTGAGATCCTGGTTCAACTTTTCTGGGTCTCACATGGCTTTCCATACTTTCGTAGAGTATACCATACTCTTTTTTAAAGAATGTCACACTTTTGACTTGAGATGACAAGTACGATATAGAGACGTCTCCACTCTATGAATATTTCCGAAACACAGGCTTTGCTTCAAAAGCATTACCACTCACTCTCAGATTATCTTTGGGGATATGTTTCTGTACGCGTCTTTGATGCAAGTGCACGCGAGGACATTGTTGCTGATATCTTTTTGCATGCCATAAAAAGCATGCACACGTTCGATCCAGAACGCGGCGATATCAAACAATGGATCACCGGCGTTGCAAAATACCGCATACTGAACTACTTCCGGACAACACACAAAGCCACACCTGATCTTGAGCATGCTGAAGAGATCATCGACGAACACGCGTCACACCTTTCGCAACGCGTTGCCGATACCATGGCTTGCGAAGAGCTCCTGCGCGATCTTTTGCCAGAGCATCGCGCGCTTCTCTATCTCCACTACGTCGACGGCTTCTCGATTGCAGAGCTGGCACGTAAAGAAGCAATTCCTGCCGCTCGACTTCGCAAACGGCTTTCTCGCATCATTCACGGTCTTCGTTCCAACGCTTAAACTCTACACCTATGAATCTTAAACAACGCATCACCGATTTTCACAACAATGCAGTAGCGGCGGAAACCATGCCCGACGCCACTCGCTTGCGCGTGCACGATCACATATTCGTACAACGTCGATCGCTTCTCGCTCCACTCTCTCTTTCCTTAGGCGGCCTTGCTCTTGTCGCAGGAGGATTTTTCCTCTGGAACAACGCAGCGCAACAACAGACTCCTCTCACGAACAGCATCATCAACTCTATTGCGCACGCACTCACACCAACTCAAGCGCTCGCTGAATCTCTCGCGTCAACATTCGATTCCGCAACTCTCAGTAACGCTTTTGGTTTTAACACGAGCTCCACGTTGCACCAACGTATCTTCGAAATCACACAACCGTATGCAGAGGACACCGACGAGCAATCCAGAACATACACGGTATGGACACAAAACCAGTCGATTGCCATCAAGCAAAGCATTCCTGCCACTCAAGAACTCTCCGGCACACTCGTCAACACAACAGCCAACATAATGTGTTTCACCTCAACAGAATCTTCAGAATGTAAAAGCATCGATGACTACGCTGAGGAATTTGAAGACACCTACGCAGGGCTCTTTTCAGAAACCGTTGACGACACGTGGGTGACGGACGTCCAATTCACCCCTGTGGTCAGCAATCTCAACGCCGCAGGAGTTATCGCCGCAATCACAACCACGCAGCCGCTCCCTGCGCACGGTAGCCACATTCAATTTTTGAGTCAGTCCACAAATAGCGGCAGTGACATGGTCAATCACGGCAACCAAAATTCAGTTGACGCGATCACGACCAACATCCCAACTACAGATGGATACATTCAACAGCATCCATTCTACTGGTCAAACATTGACGACGTCGTATACGTGCAGCTCTATGACGGGCAACGTTACTCGCCGCTGTATGTCTACAATCGCATGACAGGAATCATAGAGCAAAAAACATTCGACGATCTGCGCGCGTTCGTTCGACCCAACGCGTTGCGCTTGAGCGTTGTCGGCGATGTTGAGCAAGCGCTCTCTCCACTGCGCTACCTGATCAGCAATCCAGACGCATACGTTGCGCCCGAAGTAATTGACTACCGCACCTCAGAAAATTCAGTAGAGCATGTGCGTATAGCGCTCGACTGGAAAGCGAGAATGCAAATGCCGATCGACGCTGCGCGCTCCGCAGAATTCATGGACGTTTGGTATGACACATCGACATCAACACTCAAACGTTTTTCGCTTCTTGATAGCAGCGGAGCAACTATCATCTATGACGTGAACATTAAAGACACCATACGCGATGACGCAGAAGCACACATCTTTGATCAAGAGTATTGGGAGTCGCTCTTTGCACAATAAAAAATTCAACCCTCGGAAAGTGTGAACTTACCGAGGGTGTTTTATTTCCGGAGAACAAAGACGCTCATCGAGCCGCATAGGAGCTGCGGACCGAACGTCTGCACCGAAGCGACTCGAAACCCCGCCTCCTCTGCTTCGGCGATGAAGTGCGCATGGTCGATCTTGTAGTCGCCGCGTGAAAGATCGAGGGTGTGGTCGCCCGATGCATGCCGCTCTCTTCGCGCGTCGAGCTGTGCGTGCAGCTCCTGCGCCATCGTATACGAACCCACTCGCCACTCCTGATCGATCTCCTCACAGCGCGTGAGGACGAGCGTAATGTCCTCCTCACTCTTGTGCGCGATCTGCAGGTCATCGAGCAAGGTCTTTGCTTCCTCGCGCGCAAGAAGGGGTTCATTCTTGCGCAAAGCGTGTGCGATGATGTGGGAATACCACGCGACGCACCGCATGCGACGTTCTGCTTCGCTTCCGTAGTGAGCGAGAAACTCATCACCAAGCACGTAGATGCCGCCAGGCGTGAGCCACGCGCGAATGTGCTTGAGCATCGCGACCACCTGCGCCTTCGGAACGTGGTGGTGAAAACCTTGGCTCACAACAACATCGACAGGACCTTCTGGCACAAAGCTCATCACATCGCTCTGTACGAACTCAATTCCATGCAACGTCTTCCGAGCGTACGCAACGAACCGAGTATCGTAATCAACGCCCGTCACTTGAGCGTGCGGTGCGGTGCGTGCGAGCATACCGGTGATACGGCCAGGCCCGCAGCCAACTTCGACAACCCGCGGGCTAGCGACACTCACGCAATGAGCACGGATGAGTGCTGCAATTGCGCCATCGCTCGCCGGAATGTACGCGTGCACGCCCATGAGCCGGTTGTAGATCTGGGCGTCGATGATGTCTGAGTACATGGACTTCTTGCCTCCGCATGCTCTTGTACCATTCTCCGTTTTTTTGTGAATATTTTTGACTTTTTATATCTATTTTACTATTGTATTTAAAATATATTTTTCATTATTGAATATTTTTGTTTATTTTTTTGACACTAGGGATACTTCTCTCTTTGAGCACTTCGGCCTTACGGATAAAGAAGCAGCACTCTATCTTGCCAGTCTCAAACTCGGTGCTGCAACTGTTTCTGAGCTTGC
>JAHBAR020000026.1 GCA_018500015.2 Candidatus Kerfeldbacteria bacterium
GTTGCGAAGGTATTGAACCATTACGCATCTATTGACAAAATCCTTATTTTTTGGTATTATATCGTGTCAATTTGACCGCATTCTCGGCTCAATTGACCGCAGAATATATGCAGAGAATCGCAACAGATTCTCGACATATACTCCGCGATCGAATGCCCCTATATCAGGCGGCGTTCTCGTGGGAAGTTCATTGACAATTCACGGAAACTACTTCAAGTCATTGCGAGGAAGGGCAAAGCCCTGACGAAGCAATCTCTTGAGTAGACAAAGGATTATATAAACAAGACACACAGTGTCTGTGTTCGCACAGACCAAGGGGAATATGTTGTGATGTTTCTTCATAAAAAGAAGACAGTGGCATGGGTGGCGCCAAACGTAGGGCTCCCGGCGCCGCGCAGCCACGTCACTGAGCTAGTGACGTGGCGAGGACGACGGGATACGTGGGCGACAGGCCCCATGCCACATCACGATATATTCCCCTTGGTCTGCCAGTAACAGCCGCGGGGGTCTTCAAGGCCCTCGTGGCCAATCTTCCGGCGGTAACCAATCCGCCATCGGAGCTCCAATGTCCAAGTCTTCTTCTTTCTTTTTTGTCGTTTGCGGCCTCCTCTCCCTCACCGCCTGCACCGAGCCGGTGCAGGTGCCCGATCAGGAGGGGGACATCTCCATGGAGGTCTCCTTCGGAGAGGGCTGCGAAGCCCTCTTCTGCGTCGCCCCTTCTACCACGATCCCCTTCGGGGACGTGCAGGTGAACACCACCGCGGAGCAGTCCGCGGTGGTCACCTACAACGGGGCGGAGGTGACGTCCGTGGCCATTGAGACCACGGACAACTCGGTCTGGAGTATCCGCTCCCAGGCCAAGGAAACCTTGGCCCCCGGATATTCGTTCGTGGTGGAGGTCGGCTTTTTGCCGACCGAAGCCTTGGACTACGCCGGAGGGGTCACCTTGACAACCCCCGACTTCCGGGGGGCGTTCGCCGTCAACGGCACGGGCTTCGTGCCCGAGCCGGAGGAGACGGGGGTCAACCCCGTCGACGACGACGGCGACGGCCTCACCGAGGACGACGGCGACTGCAACGACGGCGACACCGCCATCCACCCCGACGCGACCGAGGCCTGCGACGGCCTCGACAACAACTGCGACGGCACCGTGGACGAAGGCTGCTACGACGCCGACGGCGACGGCTACGACGCCGTCGTGTACGGCGGCAGCGACTGCGACGACGCCAACGCCTCGGTCAACCCCGGCGCCACCGACCTCTGCGACGGCCTCGACAACAACTGCGACGGGGTCGACAACGGTTGCGCCCCCCCGGGCGCAACCGACGACGACGGTGACGGCCTCACCGAGGACGAGGGCGACTGCAACGACGGCGACACCGCCGTCTACCCGGGCGCCCCGGAGGTGTGTGGCGACGGCATCGACCAGAACTGCGACGGGGCGGATGACCTCTGCCCCGACGACGACGGCGACGGGTACACCACCGCCGCCGGCGACTGTGACGACGCCAGCGCCGGGATCAACCCCGGCGCGACCGAGGCCTGCGACAACGGTATCGACGACGACTGCGATGGCCTCGCAGACGACGCCGACTCCGGATGCCACCTCCCTGACACGGGGGGTGGTGACACCGGGGATGGGGAGACCGGTGAGGAGGACACCGGCGGGGAGACCGCCGATTCCGGGGGCGACACCGCCCCCGTCGACGCCGACGGCGACGGCTACACGGCCGACACCGACTGCGACGACTCCGACGCGACGGTGTACCCCGGCGCGACCGAGGCCTGCGGCGACGGCATCGACCAGGACTGCAACGGCCTCGACGAGGCCTGCGACACCGACCTCGACGACGACGGCTACGATGCCGTCGGCTACGGCGGCCCCGACTGCGACGACACCAACGCGGCCATCCACCCCAACGCGGAGGAGATCTGCGACGGGGTGGACAACAACTGCGACGGGGACACCGACGATATCTCGTTGGAGTTCTCCTTCTCTTCCCCGGACACGGGGCCCCAGCCCTTGGACGGGCTGACCGTCTACGGGTATGGGGATAGGGGAACCTGGGGTTGCATCGGGTCCTCGGGCCCGATCAACCTGTCCATCTGCACGGACGATTCGTCCGTGTATATGTTCACCGATCCCGCGGAGGTCGCCGATAGCAAGGCGGTTCTGCAGGAAGAAGTGAACTTGTGGGTGGTTTCGGCCCCCATGGTGGACAGCGAGGGCGTCTCGTACGCCCTCGTCGAGTGGGTGGACCCCACCGAGACCGACGATGAGGTGTGTATCTTCGTCGGGGTGGAGATCGCCCCGTAATACGGGCGGTCTCCTCGCAGTGAGCGGTCCGGGGTGTCGTAGCCCTGGGCCGCACGGTGTGTGGGCCTAGCCAGCCCCTGGTCCTTTGTATATCCTCCGTGAAGCAGGGGGTGGCGCGCATGTGGAGAAGATCCCGACGCGCCACCCCCAATCTCGTTTTTGTGCCGATGAGCCTGATCATTCACTCCTCATCTTCAGAAAAACCAAAACAACCGCTACCGATTCCCTCTGATGGACTCTCTAGCGGTTGTTTTTTATCCCACCAACTTAAGGGTCCGACCTTCTAAGGTCGGACCCTTAAAGGCCCGCCCTTTAGTCTAGAAGATAGCGACGATAGTGAGTTTCGAATCCACCCTTTTTGACGCCAAAATATCCTTCCATGACATCCTTTAATATTTGAGTGTTTAGCCACTGCGGATGTGCCATAGTGTTGAGATAATATTGAGAACTGGAAAATCGGTATGTTAAAACATCTTCGCCAATGTCTAAGGCATTCTGGTGAACATACCGAGAGGTGTTGAGTAAATCGTTATTGTCTTCAAGAAGCCGAGCCCCGTACTTTCCTTGAAATACATGTCCGACATGGGCATATTTTTTGTTGTGATAATGTGTGTATCGCTGCAAAATTACTTGCATAAATTTTGATATTGACCGCTCTTTTGTTTGTTTGATCATTAAATGAAAGTGATTAGGTAGCAGGCAATAGGTAAGTACGCAAATATCTTGGTAAAAATTTACCCGCAGAGTTTCTCCTGGCTCACTTAAGTAATAATGAAGAAGCTTTAAAAAATAGAAGTAGTCTTCAATTTCTCGAAAAATGGTTTGCTTGTTATTGCCACGATCAAATACGTGATAATAGCCATTTTCGACAAATGAACGAAGGACAAATTTTGAAGGCATAAAAACACCGCTTAAGAATTACACGAGGGCGGTGTGTTGTTAGTGTTGATAGTATAGCACCCCCTTCTTTTTTTAAAAGATCCAAAAAGACCCATAGGGTCGGACCTCCTAAGGCCGGACCCTAAAAGGTCCGACCTTGAGTCAATGAACACGGAAAATGTTCGGTTTTTGATTGACTTTTGAGGGTGCCTGTCGCATAATCGAAAGAACCGTTTTGTATATTTATCTTGCCCCGTATACTTCCTTCTTATGAAACTCAAAAATCTCTTCGGATCATTTTCAAAAGACATTGGGATCGACATCGGCACGTCGCATACTTTGGTGTTCGTAAAAGACAAAGGGATCGTCATCAAAGAGCCTTCTGTTGTTGCGATCAACACGCGCTTGGATCAAATCGTTGCCGTTGGTGAAGAGGCGAAAGCGATGATCGGCAAAACGCCGCAACACATCACTGCATCTCAACCTCTGGTGAACGGTGTCGTCTCTGACTTCGAAGTCGCAGAAAAAATGTTGAAGTATTTTATGAGCAAAGTGCAGAGCGAATCGTTTGCCGCAGTCTCTCGCCCTCGCGTGATCATCGCAATTCCTCTCGACGTCACCGAAGTAGAACGCAAAGCTGTCGAAGACGCTGTGCGCAACGCTGGAGCACGCGAAGTGTTTCTCGTTCCCGAACCTCTTGCTGCAGCAATCGGCGCAAGGATTCCCATTCACGATTCCACAGGGCACATGGTCATCGACATTGGTGGCGGCACAACAGCCATCGCTGTGCTATCGCTCAACGGTGTTGTGGCATCTCGTACATTGCGCATCGGCGGCGACGAATTGAATCGCAATATCATCAACTATGTCCGTGACCATTTCAATATATTGCTCGGTGAACGCACTGCAGAAGAGGCGAAGATTGCGATCGGTTCATGTCATGAAGATGATGATATTTTAGAAACAACCGTGCGCGGACGAGATTTGGTGACCGGTTTGCCAAAAGAGATCGTAGTCAATTCGCTCCACATGCGCGAAGCGATGGCGCGTTCTATTCAACTCATCGTCGACAATGTAAAGGCTGTACTTGAAAACACTCCTCCAGAACTCGTCGCAGACATTTACGAACGCGGCATCTCTTTATCCGGCGGCTCGGCGCAGTTGCGCGGCCTTGATCGCCAACTCGCTGAGTCGATTGGTATTCCAGTGAGTGTCATCGATGACCCTCTTACCGCTGTTGTGCGTGGCACTGGATTGTTGCTCGAAGATTTGGAAGCCGCTCGCGACCTCTTTCTCAATAATACAAACGACATCTTACGATGATGCGCAAACGATGGGTGCCAGCACTGATCCTGTCTGTGCCCGTCATTACGGCTCTTCTTCTTGCCGTACACATTGATCGTCCATTGCAGATTATTTTTCGTTACACCATCGTCCCGATTCAGGCATGGATATTTCATTCAAAAGAACGTATTAATACATCCACTGCAGACACATCGGTAGAATATGTTACAGAGCTTGAAGAAGAAAACACGCAGCTTAAAATCGAAAATGCACAGTTGCGCACATTTGTGCAAGAAAGTGGATTGCTTGAAGAGCAAATTCAATTTTTATCACTCAACAATTTTCGATCTCTATACGCTCGCATTATCAGTCGTACACTTGAAGGGGAGCGCGATGCATTTGTTCTGAATCGTGGAAGCATTGACGGTGTACAAGAAGGTCTTGCTGTTATTACGGCGAGTGGCGTGTGCATCGGTGTGATTGACGTTGTGAACGACACGACGAGCACTGTGCGATTACTTTCTGATTCTAACACTCAACTCAGTGCCGTTGTACAAAATGGACAAAAGAGCCAAGGGATTGTTACTGGCAGTCACCAACTCTCACTGGAGATGACATACATTCCTCTTACCGATCAAGTTGATGTGGGCAACACCGTTATTACCAGTGGTGTCGATGCACTTATTCCACGCGGTCTGGTGATTGGTTCTGTGTCTTCTGTATCAAAAAATAATAATGAACTGTTTCAAAGCGCAACACTTGAACCACTTTTTTTGCCGCAGCAGCTCTCTATCCTTTCAATCGTGCTGCCATGATGAACACGATTCTCAGATACGCCGCTCGCATGTTCGTAGTATGTATGCTGGCATGCGTGCAACTTATGTGCGTAAATAGCGGAGTTACTTGGCTCACTCATGTGAATGTTGGGCTCATTGCCCTTGTTGTTGCAATCATTACTCCAACTCCATTTTTTTGGTGTTTGCTGATCGGTTACCCTCTTGTACTCTCGTGGTATTCCGGTGCTCCATTTTTTCTTGGTTCGTGGATGTTCGCAACTATTGCTGCACTCTTGTGGACTATCCGTACGTTTTTTGTGAAAGAAGATTTTTTTTCCGTGCGCTTTGGTTTTTTGTGTGTCGCAACCATTTTGTTGCCGATCTTAGAGTACATTGGCACCATCTCTATGATCCGTCTTGGCTACTTGCCATTGTCAGAGCTCTCTCTATGGAGTATTCTCGCACACACCGGCAGTGCGCTTGTGGTACACACCGTCCTTCTTGCACTCTATACGTGGGTTGAGCATGCTGTAAATAAAAAAAGTTCGTATGCCTCGTGATCCATTTTCTATCTATACAAAAAAAAGCGGTGGTCGTATTCAAAAGCGACGCATCGCAGAGATAGATGCGACTGCTGTCGGCACTATCGCGATCGGCTCGCCGAGTGATTATTTTTCTTCGCGTGCTCTTGTTGTCGCTCTTCTGTGTGTAGGTGCGTTATTATTTGGGCGACTTGCACAGCTTCAGGTTATCGACAGTGAGCAGTACACCTCGGCTTCAGAAGGCAATCGAATTGAATCTGAGCGCATTGTTCCCTTGCGCGGCATCATCACTGACCGCAACGGTGTCCCGCTTGTTAAAAATGTTTCCAATTTTCAACTCATCCTTGATGGGTCGCGTTTGAGTAAAAAGAAAGATACAGCAGAGACGGTGTTTATCGGCATCAAAGATGTGATAAACGCAACCCCGGAGGAGTACGAGCAATGGTTTCAAAAAGCACTTGAACAGGGGCAAGAGGTTATTCTTAGAGAAGGTGTTTCTTACGATGATGCTCTGAAGTTGATGTCGACGGTGCGCGACTCACGCTTTTTAAAAGTGCAGATAGCCTATAGCCGTCAGTATTTGTACGATTCTTTGTTTGCGCAGGTGCTGGGATATGAAGGCAAGATCAACGCAACCGAGTATGCCACTTTGAAAAGCGCGGGCTACGTGATGACTGATGAGGTAGGAAAGAGTGGAGTGGAGAAGCAGTACGAGTCGCAATTGCGCGGCGTGCCGGGTGAGAAGCGATATGAAGTTGATAATCGCGGTCGTTCGCATGGCTTGCTCTCAACAACAGAGGCGCACAGCGGTCAACAGCTCGAGCTGGGGCTTGATATTGGGTTGCAGCAAAAGTTATTTGATCTTCTTAAAGAGTCTGTTGATAACATGAATCTCACGGGTGGTTCTGCTATTGCTCTTGATCCTCGCACCGGAGCTGTTCGTGCGCTTGTCTCATATCCCTCATATAACAACAATGATTTTGTTGGAGGGATTTCTCAAGAACAGTACGATCGCTATAGTAACGATTCGCATCTGCCATTATTCCATCGCGCAATCTCTGGGCAGTTTCCTTCGGGCTCGGTGTTTAAACCCATTGTTGCGACGGCGGCGATTGACAGCGGCATTGCAACGCCAAACACTACGGTGAACAGCGTTGGTGGTATTGAGGCCGGCGGCGCATTTTTTCCTGATTGGAGAGCTGGTGGGCATGGAATAACAAATGTATACCTCGCGATCGCGCAGTCGGTGAACACTTATTTTTATTTGGTTGGTGGTGGAAGTGCTGACGGAACGTTCAAAGGTTTGGGCCCATACAAGATTGAAGAGTATGCAAAGAAATTCGGATTGGGCAGCGAAACGCAGATTGATTTACCGGGTGAAGCAGATGGATTTGTTCCAACGCCGGAATGGAAAGAAGAGTTTAAAAATGAACCATGGTATTTGGGAGACACTTATCATTTTGCCATTGGTCAAGGTGACTTGCTGGTGACTCCGCTGCAAGTGGCGAACTACACAGCCGCGATTGCAAACGGTGGCACGCTCTATGCGCCGCGCGTTGCACAAGCGTTCACCACTATTGACACCAACGAACGCACTGAGGTGCAACCTGTCGTACTCAATCAACAAGTGGCGTCTAGTGAAGCTATTTCTGTTGTGCAGAATGCAATGCGACAGACCGTTCTTGTTGGTAGCGCACAGTCACTTAAGCAAGTGCCTGTTGCTGTTGCTGGAAAGACCGGAACAGCGCAGTTTGATAACAATAAAAAAGAGCATGCGTGGTTTACATCATTCGCTCCATTCGAAAATCCCGAAATCGCTCTTACCGTGATGCTTGAAGGTGGTGGCGAGGGGAGTGCCGCAGCAGTACCCATTGCTCGTGAGGGGCTCAAATATTATTTTACGCAGTAATCAAATCTCAGAGATTTGAACACAGAGATTAAATCTCTGAGATTTAATCTCGCTTGGCATTGTGAATATCGGCAAAAAATGCTACAGTATGCGTCGATATGGAAGAGGGTTCGCAGCAAAAAACAATTGTTATTCTTGGTGCTGGATTTGGAGGGCTCTCTGCAGCGCTTGAGCTCGGTGCACTCAAAAAAAAACATCGATCAGACGTTCGTATTGTTGTTATTGATCGTAACGACTTTCAACTATTCACTCCTGATCTCTACGAAATTGCAGCCGCAACACAACATGTAGAAAGTGAAGAGGCTCTAAAAAAGGCGGTGTGTATTGATGTTCGCTTGGGGTTCGCAAAACATACCATTGAGTACCTCAACACCTCTATTCAAAAAGTCGATCCAAAAGAGCGGGTGGTGTATACCGAAAGTGGAGAAATTATGTACGATCAGCTCCTCATCTCGCTTGGCAGCG
The DNA here is from genome assembly GCA_018500015.2 of Candidatus Kerfeldbacteria bacterium. GTDB lineage: Bacteria > Patescibacteriota > Patescibacteriia > UBA9570 > XYC2-FULL-38-9 > AQU-09. The sequence continues at coordinate 8,173 of JAHBAR020000026.1, forward strand.
AGCCATTTTATTTTGGAATCCCGGGCATGCGTCAACACTCGATTCCATTTAAGTGGGTGAATGATGCCATCAGTATCCGTGAAACGATTTTTCATACCATGGATACGCATGATCAAGTACATATTGCTGTGTGCGGTGCAGGGCCTGCCGGTGTTGAGTTGGCTGCCGAACTGCGCATGATGTGTGAACACCATTTAAAAAATCGAAACTGTTTTGCGTTGACACTTGTTGAAGGCAAGAGTCATGTGCTCCCACAGTTTCCGGAGAACGTCCAACGTGCTGCGGAAAAACGATTAAAGAGTTTGGGCATTCGCATGTGTACCAACTTTGTGATTCGTGAGGCGCAGGAGAAAAAAATTATCTCAACAGATGGTCGTGAGCTTACTGCTGACATCATCATTTGGACAGGCGGGGTCAAAGCATCCTCGTTGCTTGAACAGACCCAGCTACAGCTTACGGCGCATGGACAAGTGGACGTTGACCTGAGCTTACGTTCAAAACAGTACGACACTATTTTCGTGATTGGTGATTGCGCTCAGGTAGAGGTGTCTCCAAAAATTTTTGCACCCATGACCGCGCATGAAGCTGTGCACCAAGGTCCGATCGCTGCGTACAATATGTTCGCGCAGCTCCGCGGGAACACGCAGCTTCGGACATATCGAATGAAGAATGAAGGATTTGTAATTGCCATGGGAGGCAAAAACGGCATTGTTGTATTGCCAAACGGCAGGTTGCTCACCGGATTCTTTGGATTTTTTGCTCGAAAATTTGTTGACTTTAGACATTTTCAAACGGTGTTGCCGTTTATGCAAGCCTGTTCATTTTGGTATAATGGTGTCAAAACCATGATGCGCAACGATTAACGCCTTTTTATATTCATATGCGTTCATACACAGAGCTTCAACTTGCACATCGTACTGTCTGTATTCGCGTTGACTACAACGTCCCGTTGCGTATTGACCGAACCATTGTTGATGATGCGCGTATTCGTGCATCGCTCGAGACCATTCAATATGCGTTGAGTCAACAGGCGCGTGTGGTGTTGTGTTCGCACATGGGTCGCCCACACGGTATTGATCCACGATATTCACTACATCCTGTTGCTCTTGCGCTCAGCACGCTTCTGCAACGCGAGGTCAAATTTTCTATGGAGGCTGTGGGCGATGTAGCGCAGGCCATGAAAAAAAATCTTGCTGATGGAGAGGTGCTCTTATTAGAAAATCTGCGTTTTTACGAGGGCGAAGAGGCAAATGATCCGCAATTTGCACAACAGCTTGCCGAAGGGATTGATGTCTATATTGATGATGCGTTTGGTGCTATTCATCGAGCACACGCATCCATCGACGCTCTGCCTCGTTTAGTCAAAGAGCGCGCCGTAGGAGCGTTGATTGAGCGGGAGATCACAGCGCTTGATCGCATTACGCACGCATCCGCACTCATGCTCATTATCGGTGGTGCAAAAATGGGAGACAAGATAGAGATGCTCAAACAATTGCTTCCAAAAACATCAGGTATCCTTGTTGGCGGCGCGCTCGCAAACTGTTTTTTGAAAGCGCGAGATATATCGGTTGGCGCTTCGCGTGTTGACGACGCGTCTGTGTCCATTGCACGTGAGTTACTGGCAGACCAAAATATCGCTTCAAAACTTATGGTGCCGACTGATGGTGTTGTCGCGGCGGCAACTGACGACGTGCATACGCGTGTTGTGCATTTTGCATCTGAGCGTGTTGCTGATCACGAAATGATTTTAGATATCGGACCTGATACTCGCGCCATCTTCGCTCAGCAGTGCGCGCGTGCTACAATGATATTCTGGAACGGGCCGCTTGGACTGTGTGAGCAGCCGTTGTTTACAGAAGGATCGCGCTCTGTTGCGCGTGCAATTTCAGCGAGCCCAGCCTTTTCGTTTATTGGCGGCGGCGACACCGGAGCTGTTGTGCGCGCGCTGGTGCCTGACGCGCGCTTCTCTCATATTTCTACAGGCGGTGGCGCATCACTTCAATATCTTTCTGGTGCCATATTGCCGGGATTGATTGCTTTAGAATAATACATATATGCCACTTACACTCACACAACTTCATGCGCGAGAGATTTTAGACTCACGCGGTAATCCAACGCTTGCTGTTCGTGCCACACTCTCTGATGGTTCAACCGATGAAGCTATGGTGCCATCTGGTGCTTCTACAGGTGAGCACGAAGCGTTGGAGCTGCGCGACAATGATCCACGTCGGTATCATGGCAAAGGAGTGTTGAATGCATGCGCGCATGTGAACACTGAAATTGCCAAGGCGCTTATTGGACAGTCGATTGAATCGCAGAGTGATGTTGATCGTACGATGATCACACTTGATGGTACCGAGAATAAAGCCAGACTTGGCGCTAATGCAATCCTTGGTGTATCGCTTGCAATCGCACGTGCGCGCACAAAAGCTGAAGGTGTTCCATTGTATCGTTCTCTTGCGCAACAGTTTGGATTCCCAACAGATCGCTGGACATTTCCAATACCAATGATGAACGTGCTCAACGGTGGCGTGCACGCAGATAGCGGGCTCGACGTTCAAGAATATATGATTGTTCCGCAACATGTACGTTTTTCTGAACGTGTTCGTATCGGCTCCGAGGTCTTTCATTCACTCAAAGAGGTGTTGAAAGAGCGCGGCGATGTAGTTGCTGTTGGTGACGAAGGTGGATTTGCACCACATGTCGGACGCAACGAAGAGGCGCTTGTGGTGTTGCATCAAGCAATCACAGCAGCCGGCTATACCCCGGGGAATGAAGTGAAGTTGGCGATTGACACAGCATCTTCCGAGCTTTTTAAGAATGGTCGCTACACATTCGACGCGCACACTATTGATGCTCAGGAGTTGATCGAAACATACGAACGCTGGACTCGGGAGTATCATCTTGTCTCTATTGAAGATGGTTTGGCCGAAGACGATTGGGAGAACTGGCGCGTTCTCACAGAACGCTTGGGTGCACGTACGCAACTCATAGGTGATGATCTTTTTGCCACAGATGTAAAACGTGTACGCATGGGTATTGAGAACAGAGTTGCAAATAGTGTTTTAATTAAACCCAACCAAATTGGTACGCTCTCCGAAACAATTGAAGCAGTTAAGCTCGCTCAACATAGTAATTATACTGTAGTTATCTCTCATCGTTCAGGAGAAACTGAAGATACCACCATCGCAGACTTGGCTGTTGCTGTTGGCGCTCAATATATTAAAACAGGCTCCCTTTCTCGTTCTGAGCGCGTTGCAAAATACAATCGTCTTATGGCGATTGAAGAGGAGATACATGCCGCCACATGAAAATTTTCCGTGCACTGATTGTTGCTATTCCCATCGTATTTTTTCTCTATTGCGCGTGGGACTTTTTTGCCATTGATGGACAGTGGAGTATTGAAACCGATTTTTCGAAAGATACGCATACCATTTCTCAACTCTATCCCATAGGGCGTGCAAGTAAGGCGATAGAAGAAGATGGGGAGTGGCGGCAAGATGTGTTGAACGAGCCTGTGTACATGAACGTGCGAACTCCACAAGCTTTTAATCGCGCTGTTGTTTCACTTACCCTTGATCCCTCTACGCAGCCGATTTTGCATGTTGGTGTGGTGACGCGCACACAGCCGTTGAGCACACAGTTGCAACTACTCTCAAGTAGTGTTGTCGATGAAGCGCTAACAGATTTTCATCGCACTATTGATGGTGAGGTCACCATACTCTCGCGCGACGCACAACTCACAACACTTGAGGCTGTGCGTACATCTTCAGCCCGCGTTGTCACTTCCGGTGTTGCATTTGAAACGCCAACGGTACCTGCCTGTGCAACAGAGCGCTCCTCACCGTTTATGCTTCCTGTTGATCTTGTTGGTGACCACGATATTGTGTTGGCCCTTACCTCGGCTGATACGCAGCAGATCACCCTTGCAGCGCGCACAGAAACCAATGCACAGATAGAGTTGCAAGATGCTGATAAGCGTACGGTGAGCACAGCGACCGCACAACAAGGCATATACACACTTACAATACCAGCAACACCTACTCCCGCTCTATATGTTGTGAGCATCCGTGGAGCCGGAACAACAGCCTTTGCTGCGGTGACATTTCCAACCGATTGCATCGCAGCTCAGCGGTTTGTTTTTGGTGAAGCGCAGCAATCGTTCAGACTGTTTGCAACTGGAATGCGTATGACCCTTACGGCAAACGCGAGCAAAGCCTTTGGTGTGTACACTCTCGACAGCGCAGATGTACAGCTTGATACCATTGGCGCTCCACACGTTGCGTATGTGGATAGCGGTGCGGGATTTTCAATCACGCATGGTATGCTGACCGTTGCACATAACGGCTACCTTTCTTTCTCTCGCGCTACAGCGTTTGATCCTCGTGGAAGAACTGTGCCTCTTGATGAAACAACGCGCCTCGATGATGTTGATGTGTTGCTGTTGAGTAGTATGCCGAGTGTTGCAACCACTGAACGACACATGGTCTACAGCACCATGGTTGATCTCACGCGTGTTGCTGGCGAGCGTACGGCGTTGCAGTTTATCCTTTCAGCGCCCGGTATCGCAACTCATGATGGCGTGGTGTCTGTATATCGCGCGCGGGTTGATTTTTATCGCGATCCATTGTGGACGCGTTTGTGGAATGCAATTCAACGTCTATGGTGAACCTATACCCATATCTACGCTTTTTATCTGCTGTAGCATGCGCTACGCTGATGTGTGCTTTTGCGTTTGAGGCGGTATTTCCGGGGATCATCACCACACAGATTTCGCTTGATTTCTTTTTTTGGATTGCTATACTTGTCGCCGTCACCACGCGCATCTTTCGTTCTGTTGTATCTATGCGTACGTAATTATTTTTATTTTTTGTATGAACATTCTTCTCACCGGTGGTTTAGGATTCATGGGTTCAAACATGGTTCGGTATCTGCTCAACACATACCCTGAGTATACCGTTATCAATTTGGATAAAATGACATACGCCGGAAATCCGGAAAATTTGAGAGATGTTGAGAACAACCCTCGGTATCATTTTGTACAAGGCGACATAGCTGATGAAGAACTTGTTCAGCGCGTCATTGAACAATACGCACCCGATGCAATTATCAACTACGCTGCAGAGACGCATGTTGATCGTTCCATGATGAATCCAAAGTCGTTTATGGAAACAGATATTCTTGGGACCCATAATTTACTTGAAGCAACTCGTCGGCATGGTATTTCTCGCATGGTGCACATCTCAACAGATGAAGTGTATGGGAGCATTGAACAAGGTGAATTTTTTGAGGACTCTCCATTTAAACCCAACAACCCATACTCTGCCTCCAAAGCCGGTGGTGATCATATGTGTCGTGCATATTGGGAAAGTTATCAAACACCGGTTATCGTTACGCACAGCTGTAATTTTTACGGCTTCTATCAACATCCGGAAAAAGTGGTGCCGCTGTTTGTTACCAATCTTATTGAAGGTAAACCGATTACAGTACACGGCAACGGCCGACAAATTCGTGAATGGATTTTTGCTGACGACCACTGTCGAGCAATTGATGCTATTCTGCACAAAGGGTGCGACGGAGAGATTTATAATATCGGAACAGGCAAACGTAAAAGTGTGTTAGAGTTAGCAAAGACCATAGTGAAGTATATGGATGTCGATCCAACACTTGTTACATTTGGTAAAGATCGTCCGGGGCAAGACCATCGGTACGCAACAAATTTTAGTAAACTTTCCATTGAATTAGATTGGCAGCCGATGACCTCATTTGACGAGGGTATTCAGCAGACAATTCAGTGGTATCAAGAACATCAGGATTGGTGGAAAAAAATCAAAGAGGGTGAATTTAAAGAGTACTATTCCAAGCTTCAAAACATGTACGGTGAAGGAAGGGCGGAATAAGGTATGAAGCGTGTTCTCATTACTGGCGCGCAGGGAATGCTCGGTCAAGATTTGGCTCGCGTGTTTCATGATGCAGAGCTTCATCTACTTGATCGAAAAGAGCTAGACATCACTCATCAGGAGGATGTGGAAAAAGTGATTGCGGAGCTCAAGCCTGATGTGGTGTTGAATGCGGCGGCCTACAACCTTGTTGACCTTGCCGAACAGGATTCTGGTTTTGCTATTGCGAAAGCGGTTAATGGCGATGGGCCGGCAAACCTTGCTCGCGCATGTGCGCGCTATGGCATTCCATTTATACACTTTAGCACCGACTATGTATTTTCCGGTGATACACCAGAAGGATACGCTGAAGATGATCTTCCTCGTCCACGCAGTCGATACGCTCAAACCAAACGGATGGGAGAAGAAGGGGTGATTGCCGCTGGTGGAGCTTATTATATTGTGCGCACCTGTCGATTGTTTGGTCGTCCGGGAGTAGGAGAGTCATCAAAGCAAAGTTTTGTTGACCTCATGCTGCATCTTGCTCGCACAAAATCCGAACTCTCTGTCGTGCATGAAGAGGTTGCCTCTCCAACATACACTCCTGATCTTGCACAGGCAACGCGACAATTGATAGAGGGTGGGTACGCGCCCGGAGTCTATCACATTACGAATAGCGGAAGTTGCACATGGTATGAATTTGCTCAAGAGATTTTTGCTCAAAAACAGATACTCATTCCCGTGCACCCAGTACCAGCCTCTCAGTTTCCTCGTCCCGCACACCGCCCGGCTTACTCTGTCCTTCTCAATACCAAACTTCTACCTCTGCGTCACTGGAAAGAGGCGCTGCGCGATTATCTTACTCAAGGTTGAGCGAAAAGGTTTTTCCGGAAATGTCCATGTACACCCTCTCCGGGTCTTTTGCTATACGTATATTGATCATATCTTTTTCAGCTGAAAGCTGCGTGCGTGCGTGCACGTTATTTGGGTACGCTTCAATGGCATGAAGGCCAAGCGCATCCACAAAAATGACGTGCGCACCATTTGATGTAAATAGAGCATCTCGTATGGATGTTGCCTGACGAGTTACCAGCGATACATCGTTTCGGTTTTTATTGTATGTCACAATTTCGTGCGTTGTTGCAATCAGAAGTGTATCCTCGTGCCACTCTGCCGCAACAACAGAGCCTGAGGCTGCATAGAACAGTGTATCTAGCGCAGTATCAAAAACAGCGTATGTTTTTTTTGTTTCATCAATCACCAACGTTTGTGGCCCAGAAAGTAGGAGTACTGCATCGTCAAGTGCAACAAATGTCGCTGAGGAGAGAGTATGCATCTCTTCATCTGTTGCCAAGCGTAGCATCTGTTCTTTTTTTGGACTGCTCTCTTCAAGGGTAAGTTGGCTCTGCGGAAAAAGAACAACATCCGCAAATAAGGCAGAGGTGTTTGTGTCGAGTGTGGTTGTTGTTTCCCACGAGTGGTACCCCTCTTTTGAGACTACTACATGATACGTACCGGGTTGAAAGGTCTGTATAAACGGGGTGGTATTATCGAGCAGCTCACCATTGATGGTAATATGTGCATTGGATGGAGTGGTGTAGATGCTCAACGCCGATGTTTTTATGATCGTTCTGGATGTTTTATCGAGTCGATAGCCTGAAGCGTATCCTAGAATGAATATGGCGAGAGGGATGGCGAGAATGAGAAAAAACCAAAATACATATGCGCGTTTTGGTTTTTGTATTTTGCGAAGAGTCTTGGCCATACATTCGTTGCACGAAAGAGTATTTCAAAGTATACTACATCAAGATATTTTTCACTAGATACTCTTTTGTATGGATTCATTTATTATCAGAGGCGGTCAACAGATTGAAGGTGAAATTTCCGTCCGTGGTGCAAAAAATCATGCGATAAAAATGTTTCCCGCAAGTCTACTTTCTCGAGAGCCTGTGGTGTTGCGCAATGTACCAGACATCGAAGACATCCGTAAGCTCACGGAGCTCATTCATGATTTAGGAGGGACTGTTGCGCGCAATGATGCACATACGTATACGATCACCGCTCCAGAAACATGTGATGGCGTCTTTCCTCCTGAGATCGTCACAAAACTGCGTGCATCAATTGTGATGCTTGGTCCTGTGCTCGCGCGATATGGTGAGGTGACCATGCCGTATCCCGGCGGTGACAATTTAGGCCCTCGCCCAATTGACCTCTTTCTCTCTGCCTTTGAAAAGATGGGCGCAACGATTACCGAGCGCAACGGCGCGCAGCATTTTGCAGCACCACATGGTTTGCGTGGAGCCAACATTGTATTCCCTGTGGTGAGTGTTACAGGGACTGAAACCGTCATGCTTGCGGCAACACTTGCGACAGGCACAACGATCATAGAGAATGCCGCAATTGAACCCGAAGTCATCGCGCTTGCTGAATATCTTCGCGACCGTGGAGCTGAGATTCAGGGTATTGGTACGCACACACTCACTATTCGAGGCGGCGAGCTTTTAGCCGGAGGTGAATGTACAATTATTCCAGATCGCATTGAAGCTGGCTCCTTTGTTATGCTCGCAGCGGCAGCAGCTGGACATGTGCGTGTGAGTGGATGTCGCCCAAAAGATCTTGCTGTTCCGTTATCCATATTGCAAGAGATGGGCGTGCCATTGTACATGACGGACGATAGTATCGAGGTTGCACCACACAACGGCTTGCGCGCACACTCATTGGTGACCCACGAATACCCCGGCTTCCCAACCGATTTGCAAGCGCCAATGACCGTGTTGCTGACACAAGCGCACGGGGAGAGTCGAGTGCGTGAAACCATCTATGATGGTCGGCTGCTCTACACTGACATGCTGAATAGTATGGGTGCGCGCATTACACTTCTTGATGCCTACCGCGCAGTCGTCAGTGGTGCAACGCCACTCCACGGCACACTCGTTGTAAGCCCGGACATTCGTGCGGGGATTGCAATGGTGATTGCAGGCATTATTGCAACAAAAGGTACGACAACTATTGAACACGTGTATCACATTGATAGAGGATATGAACACATCGAAACCAGACTCCAACACATCAACGCATACGTTGAACGCGTCTAAATCTCGCCGCGCATCAGTATGGACGCTTGTGTTCGTGCTCGGCATCTCTTTTGGATTGCTGCTTGGACAATTCCAGCGCGCAGATGGAACTTTTTCTGTACAAGCCGGCTTGGATTTTTTTGCAGGTAAAGCAGGGGAGGCGCGCATCGATGATTCAACATTTTCGACAATTTGGGAAAGAATTCATGAAGCGTATGTCACACAACCTGTTGATGACAGTGCATTATTGTATAGTGCTGTCAGTGGTATGGTCGCAGGGCTTGGTGATCCCTACTCGGTGTATTTTAACCCAGATGATGCCAAAGATTTTCTTTCAGAAATTCATGGTGAATTTAGCGGTGTAGGTGCGCAAATTGATAGCAAGGATGGGTATATCACCGTGGTGGCTCCGCAGCCGGAGAGCCCGGCAGAAAAAGCCGGCATACGCGCAGGTGATCGTATTTTGTTTGTTGATGGTGTTGATGTGAGTGGTATGAGTGTTTCGGAGGTTGTTGATCGTATTCGTGGTGACAAAGGAACGACGGTGAAGCTTACGTTGTGGCGCGTCGAAATGGCCGAGCCGTTTGAGATCTCAATTGTACGTGACACCATTCAAATCGCGAGTGTGAAATGGGAGTGGTTGCAAGAGAAAAAAATTGCACATATCGCGGTTTCAAGTTTTAGCGACGACACTGTTGCACTGTTTGCAGATGCGCTCGGAACTATCGTCACAGAACATTCAGCAGGTGTGATTATTGATCTGCGTAACAATCCTGGCGGATACTTGCAGGGCGCTGTGGACATCGCCTCAACACTTCTCGACAAAGGGTCGCCAGTGTTGTATGAGCAGCATGCAGATGGAACTGAAAAAGTATATTCAACGGAAGACAATCCAACTCTCAGCACAACGCCGATTGTAGTGCTTGTGAATGAAGGTTCGGCATCTGCGGCAGAGATTCTCGCCGGCGCGCTCAAAGATCACAACCGAGCTGTGCTGATTGGCACTACAACGTTTGGAAAAGGCTCAGTGCAAGAGGTGAAGAATTTTTCTGATGGCTCGCTTCTCAAACTCACTATCGCGCATTGGCTGACTCCAAACAGATCGCTTATTCAAGACACCGGAGTCGCGCCCCACTATATAGTGGATAGTACCGAAGAGGATAGTACAAACGGTCGCGATCCACAGCTTGATGCCGCACAACTCTTTTTGACTGATCGCTCAGCGTTTGATTCCCAGTTTACTGAGAATAAGTAAGGGGTTTACGGTTTCTTCTTGATGCGCTAAAATACGGCGGTATTCATTTATTTTACATTATGAAAGTTGTATTCCAATCCACAGGCGAAATCAAAGATGTAGCAGAGGGCTACGCACGTAATTTCTTATTCAAGAGCGGCAAAGCTGTTCCAGCGACACCAGACAACATCAAGAAAGCTGAAGAGCTCCGTGCGAAATTCTCTGCAGAAGTCGAAGCGTCCGAAGCGCAATGGGCAGAGCTTATTGAGAAGCTTCCAAAAACAACAGTCACACTCACACAGTCAGCAAACGCAGAAGGAAAATTGTTTGGCTCAGTCACAAGCGATGTCATCATCGATGCATTGAAAGCTCAACACTCTATCGCACTCAACGCTGAGTGGCTTGCACTTCAACCAATTAAAACCACAGGCTCACACACAGTTGCCGTTAAATTCCCGCACAAAAAACAGTCACAACTTATTGTTCTCGTGAACGCACAATAATGACCACTCCAAAATTCATCTTCGTTGTCGGCGGCGTGATGTCGTCGGTAGGCAAGGGCGTATCAACATCGTCCATCGCATTGATACTCCAATCACGCGGCTACACAGTCACCGTGATGAAAGCTGATCCCTACATTAACGTCGACGCAGGAACGATGAATCCAACGGAGCATGGAGAGGTGTTTGTCACAGAAGATGGCGACGAGACCGATCAAGATATCGGCAACTACGAACGCTTCATCAACACCAACATCACCTCGATCAACTACATGACCACTGGTCGTGTGTATCAAACGGTGATTCAAAAAGAACGTAATCTTGAATATCAAGGTAAGTGCGTTGAGGTAGTCCCACACATTCCAGAAGAGATCATTCGTCGTATTTCTGCCGCACAACAAAAAAGCAAAGCTGATGTGACAGTTATTGAAATCGGCGGCACAGTAGGTGAGTACCAAAATATTTTGTTCCTTGAAGCTGCGCGCATGCTCAAAAATCAACATCCAAACGATGTTGCATTTGTATTGGTGAGCTATTTACCGGTGCCATCAACGCTTGGTGAGATGAAGACAAAACCAACGCAGCACGCTGTTCGTTTGATGAATGAAGCCGGCTTGCAACCTGATTTCATTATTGCACGTGCTGAGCGCATGCTCGACGATGTCCGTTGCGAAAAACTCGCGCAATTTTGTTCGGTGCCAAAAGATGCTGTGATCCCTGCTCCAGACGCACCTCATATTTATGATGTACCTTTGCAATTTGAAAAGCGTGGATTTACAGACAATATTTTGAAACGTCTCAACATGCGCGCTAAGAAAGTAGGAAAGAAGGCGCATACAAACGATCTGTTGGCATTCAAAAAACTTCTGCATACAATTAACACCACGAAGAAAACTATTCGCATCGGTGTTGTCGGAAAATATTTTCACACCGGCCAATTTGTTCTTGCCGATTCCTACATCTCTGTCATTGAAGCGTTGAAGCACGCTGCATGGTCATTTGCCTACAAGCCAGAGTTGGTGTGGCTCGACCCTGAATCGTACGAAAAAGATTCTAAAAATTTGCGCGAACTTGCTCAGTTCGACGGTGTGTTGATTCCGGGTGGTTTTGGTTCACGCGGAGTGGAAGGGAAGATCGCGGCGATTCAATATGTACGTGAACACAAGATTCCATACTTTGGTTTGTGCTACGGTATGCAGCTCGCAGCTATCGAGGTGGCTCGTCATGTTGCCTCAATTCGCGATGCACACACTCAAGAGATTGATCCAAAAACAAAGCATCCTGTCATCATCGTCAACCCATTCCAAAAAGAGAACATTATGCAAAAACGTTTTGGCGGTACCATGCGTTTAGGGAGTTATGACTGCGCGCTCGTGAAAGGAACAAAAACAAGCAAAGCATATGGCAAAGCAGTTATCTCAGAACGCCATCGCCATCGTTATGAATTCAACAATGCATATCGCACCATTTTGGAAGAGGCTGGTATGCGCGTGTCTGGTACAAACCCGGAGACAGATCTTGTAGAAATTATGGAGTTAAATAATCATCCATGGTTTGTTGGTACTCAATTTCATCCAGAATTTTTGTCTCGACCACTTTCGCCGCATCCGCTGTTCAAAGGGTTTATCGCTGCTTCAATTGATCGTCAAAAGAAGAGGTAATTCGTGGTATACTTCGTCATATGAAATATTTTCTTGACACAGCCGACATCGAGGCAATTAAAAAAGCGGCATCCACAGGTGTGCTTGATGGTATCACTACAAATCCATCGCTTATCGTAAAATCTGGTCGCAAATTTGAAGACGTTATTCGCGAAATAGCTGGAATTGTTGATGGTCCAATTTCTGCAGAGGTCACTGCGCTTGACACCGCTGGCATGCTCGAGCAATCAAGGCCGTTGATTGCAATCCATCCAAACATCGTAATCAAAGTGCCAATGACAGAGGCGGGGATTGCTGCATGCGCAGCTCTGAGTAAACAACATGTGCGCGTGAATGTAACGTTGATCTTTGATGTGAATCAAGCAATGTTAGCTGCTCACGCTGGCGCAACTTTTGCCTCTCCATTTTGTGGTCGACTTGATGACATTGGACAAGATGGCGTGAAGTTGGTTGAAGAGATTGTAAAAGCGTTTCGCAATTACAAAGTATCAACGCAAGTACTTGCTGCAAGTATACGTTCTGCTGACCACGTTCGCCGATGTGCCCTTGCTGGCGCTGATGTGGTCACTGTTCCTCCACAAGTATTCCACGAACTGTTTTCGCACCCCCTTACTGATGCTGGAATCGAAAAATTTTTGAACGATTGGAAGTCAGCGGTGAAATAATATGACGAATCAAGAACTCGCTCTTTACGCTAATACTATTCGTCACGATATTATTAAGGCTCTTGGAAAAGCAGGTTCCGGACACCCGGGAGGGAGCTTGGGTATGGCGGATATTTTTACCGCGTTGTATTTTTCTGAAGCACATGTTGATCCTAAAAATCCAAACGATCCTAACCGCGATCGTATTGTGCTTTCTAATGGTCATATTTGTCCTGTACTCTATGCAACCCTTGCGCGCGCAGGATATTTTCCTCTTGAAGAGATGCAGACGTTGCGCGTTCTTGGTTCAAAGATGCAAGGTCATCCACATCGCGGTGCATTGCCCGGACTTGAAACCACGAGCGGTCCGCTTGGTTCTGGGTTGTCGCAAGCCGCTGGTATGGCTCTTGGTCTTCGCATGGACAAGAGTGCTGCACGTGTATTTTGCCTTACCTCTGATGGCGAACATCAAGAAGGCAATCATTGGGAAGCGGTGATGCTGGCAAGTAAATACAAACTCGATCGTTTGATTCAAATCATGGATCGCAATTACATTCAAATTGACGGCACAACAGAAGATGTCATGCCACTTGACCCAGTTGCAGATAAATATCGCGCATTTGGTTGGAATGTCATCGAAATTGATGGACACAATTTTACGCAAATCCTCGAAGCGATTCGTTCGGCCTCAGCACATACTGGAACTCCAACACTGATTAACGCGCGTACAATTCCCGGTAAAGGAGTGAGCTATATGGAGGGCAAATTCACTTGGCACGGCAAAACGCCCAACGCAGAGGATACGCAGAAAGCACTGGCTGATTTAGATGCTGTCCGCGATGCAATTGAAAACGGAACATATGTCTACTAAACTTTCTTCAACTCTCAATCTTCAACATGGACTTACAGATGGCACACCTCTTCCAATTTCTGCTATCCGTGAAGGGTTTGGGAAAGGGATGCTTGAAGCGGGGAAACATGATCCGCGTGTTGTGGGCCTCAGCGCCGATCTCACTGAATCCACGCAAATGCATCTGTTTGCAAAAGAGTTTCCTGATCGCTTTGTACAAGTGGGTGTCGCTGAACAAAATCTTGCCACTGTTGCCTCCGGCCTTGCTGCTGCAGGCAAAATTCCGTTCGCCTCATCATTCGCTGCATTTTCTCCGGGCCGCAACTGGGAGCAAATTCGTACAACCATTTGCTACAATAATCAACCGGTAAAAATGGTTGGCTCACACTCTGGTTTGTCGGCAGGCCCTGATGGCGCAACGCATCAAATCCTTGAGGACGTCGCTCTTATGCGTGTGTTGCCAAATATGGTAGTGGTTGTTCCGGCCGACGCTGAACAAACGCGCACAGCAACACTTGCGCTTGCACAAGATCCGCGTCCCGCATACCTTCGTTTGGTGCGTGAGAAAACTCCGGTGTTCACAACACCTGAAACTCCGTTTGAAATTGGAAAGGCACAAGTTATTTCCGAGGGCTCTGATGTGACTATTGTTGTTGCGGGGCCGTTTATTGTTGAAGCGTTGAAAGCAGCAGCGCAACTTGGAAACTTAGCTTCTCTTGAGATCATCAACATGCACACTATCTCTCCATTCGATCACACAACGCTCATCGCTTCTGCTCAAAAAACGGGTCGTGTGATCACCATTGAAGATCATCAAATTATCGGTGGACTTGCCGGAGCGGTATGCGAATCGCTTGCCGAACACTGTCCAACGCCTGTGATGCGACTGGGTTTAAAAAATACGTTTGGTGAATCAGGGCAGGTGCCGGAGCTTTGGAAAAAACATAATCTTTCAGCTGAAGGTATCGTTGCTGCTGTGCAAGCATTTTTGAAGCGCACAGCATAACGTGATACAGTGATCCTATGGCGTTATTTAATCGTCAGGAAGTGATACGTCCGTTAACACTCGCGGCACTCGCGGCCATTATTATTTTTGCCGTTGTACTTCGCGTGCGCAATGGCGGAAGTGTTCGTGAGGTAGAGGAATTGACACCGCAAACATTTGGCGAGCTCATCAACTCAATCTACCCAACAGATGAAGAGTTGCGGAATACGCAGTTGATTACAACTACCACTCGCGAACGTAAAAGCGAGGCTATCAACACAATCTCTCGAGATGGTTTTCCTACAGAAGCATATATTTCAAAACCGGAAGGAGACGGCCCATTTCCATTTATTATTATCGTACCGGACCCATTTGTAGAAGATGATGCACAGATTGTCAGTCAAACTGTTGGTGAGCTGTACTCTACGGCATTAAAGGCTGTTGTCGTTGTTGTTCAACCACGCGCTACCCACAGAGGTTTGGATGATGTCACAGACACCCTTGCTTTTATTGAATGGCAGGAAAAAGTTGTAGAAATTCACGATCAGCCACAGCTAGTAATTGGTGTTGGATATGGCGCATGGCTTGCCGCAAAAGCTGCAGAGACCACGCAACCGCAATACATCGCTTATTTTTCCCCAATTTTTGATCTTCGTGCAACAGATGTGCAGCAGACTTTTAGGAGCACCTTTGTTGCTCAGAGCGATTGTTCGGCTAAGGTTGACTCAGAGACGTGTCTTGCTGACCTTGAGGAGGTGACTATCCCGGATCTGCCTACATATGTACAGACAACATCCGGCGAAACAAGCGATCGAAGCGGTGACCTTCAACGTATTATTGATGCGTTAACCACTACACCAACGACTAGCGTGTTACCATCAACAGCTTCCTTGCGTTCACTTATGGTGAACGGTACAGTTGCCGACCTCGCTCAGTCATTGTCGGTATTTTCAACGTGGTATGAAAGTGAAGTACTTGATGTTGCTGTTGAAGAGTCTGAACCATCTACAAGCAATCAATGATACCATTTTTTCAGCTTAATACATTTTCTATTGGCCCTGTTCACCTCCAAGTGTGGGGAGTGTGCGTAGCTCTTGGCATTGTTGTCGGCACATATGCGTCAGTGTGGTATGGACACACACGATTTGGACTTATTCGTTCTCAGATTATTGATCTTTCGTTTTGGATGACGTTTGCTGCATTGATTGGTGCGCGTGTCTGGTACGTGATTTTTGAATGGCCGAGCGGTGTAATGAATGCCGGTTGGGAGGCGTTTGCAGTGTGGAATGGAGGAATGTCGTTATCAGGCTCATTGGTGTGCGGTGGAATTGTACTAGTAGTGTACGCAAAAAGAAAAAAAATATCTCTATCTCATATCTGCGCCTCGCTTGCATTTGGTCTGCCGTTTGGTATTGCGCTTGGCCGCCTAGGCTGTTTTTTTATATACGATCATCCGGGCACTCCAACACATTTTTTCTTAGGTCAAGAGTATGTTGACGGCATTGTGCGCCACAACACCGGCTTGTATCTCGCTCTGGCAAGTGCTCTAAATGCATTACTTTTTGTCATTTTGATTAGAAAAAAAACGATCGATGCATATGTTTTACCAGCACTGTTCCTTATCTTTTATGGACTATCTCGTTGCGTTTTAGATCTGCTTCGCGCAACAGATCTGGCACATACTGATGCCCGTTTTTTAGGGCTCACAACAGCACAATACGTCGGTGCGATATTCATTGTCATTGGGCTCTCTGTATGGTATGCTCATCGTCATGAAGCGCCAAGTCAAAAAAAGAAAAATAGATAAAAAATCAACAATTATTAGCAGGGCGGTGACTGAAGAAGAGCGCGGCGGCTCTTTGTTATTGGTGGATGATGAAGATGTGACAGCTAAGCATATTGAAGTAGATGTTGACACACTGGAAGTCGATGACGATATTTCAGAGGCGCTGGAAGAATCTGTGGAAGCGGAGGAGTCAGTAAAAAAAAGTCCCTCAAAACAACCTTTACGTAATCAACCAAAGGTGGTGCTTCCTGTTGAGCCCAAAAAACCGGAACATCCTTTAGATGAATTATTTGATGAAGATGATGATATGGATTTCTCAACACTCGACAAACGTAGATCTCGACGCGGAGTTGTGGTAGGCGTTTTCGTTACCATGCTGTTTTTAGGTATCTCCGCATTCATGGGGTACACTATTTTTAAAGATCAACAGAATACAGACGGAAGCGTAACAATTACCGCTACTGTTCCAGAGAAGGTTGCTTCAGGAGATGTTGTTGATCTTGATATTCATTATACAAACAATAAAACGGTCACTCTCGATGCCGTTGATATAGAAATTATTTACCCTAATGGCTTTGTGCCAAGCAGTACAACGCCTGAAGCCGATGATGAGTACATGCGCAGTTTTACTTTTGTTGATGTGGCCGCTGGTGCTAGTGGCACGATTCATATTGTTGGTCAGCTGGTTGGCTCTGCAGAACAAGCCAAAGATTTTTCAGTAATCATGACCTATCGTCCGTCGAATTTTTCAAAAGATTTTCAATCACAAACTGTTGCCACCACCACAATCTCTTCTTCTCAGATCTCTATTTCTGTAGATGCCCCAACGCAAGTTGCTGCCGGCCAAGATGTCGATATACAATTTACATACGTGAATCAAGCGGCTGTAGCGCTCAATAACATTCGTATTGAGGCGTTGTATCCAAAAGATTTTACAGTGAAGAAGTTGGATCCCGAAGCCTCAACAGATGATGCGATGTGGACAATTGATACGTTGGCATCACAAGAGTCGCGGACAATTACTATCACTGGTCAATTTAGCGGCGCATCCGGTGAAGCAAAAGATCTGAGCATGAATATTGGTATTGAAGAAATAGATGGAACCGTACATCCGCAAACAACCCAAACTGTACGTGTTGTTGTGGTTAATCCGGAGTTTGTGATTGATATTGTTGCTCCTGATGTAGCAACGAGCAATGATGAGATCAATCTCAAAACCACAATTACAAATAACGCTTCAGCAGACATGCAGGATATTGATATTGCGTGGGAAGTGGTTGGACCTGTTTCAGGTGAGAAACATTGGTCAGATTCATTTAAAAAAATTCAAAGCGGTCAAAGTAAAGATTCAGAACACGTGCTCAACCTTGATGGAGGTAAAACAACAGAAGAGTCTGTCCGGATTATTGCTACTCTTAAAACTGCCCATCTGAATGGTACGGTTATCGCTCTGAATACTACTGTTGAAAAAATTATCAAGATTCGCAGCGACGCAAGATTTTCGTATATAGCTCGATATTTTGATGAGGATCTGAAAAAGATCGGATCCGGCCCGATTCCTCCGGAAGTGGGTGAGACTACGACATATGCAGTTGATTTTTCATTTTCCACAGATATGAACGGATTGTCTTCCGTGAGTTGCGCAGCGGTGTTGCCCGAGGATGTCACATTTGTTAGCGGTGATGCTCAGGCCGAATACACCGCATCAACACGCACTATAGCTTTTGATTACAATTCGGTTGCGGTCGACACCGCACACTCTTCTCGTTTTTATCTCAGCATCACACCAGCTGAAGATGATGTGGATCATTTGAAGGTGCTATCGGAAAAAATGGTATGTACGGCAAAAAATGCATTTACTGATGAAGCTGTTTCAGAGGAGTTGCCTCGCATTACCACAGAACTTTCTTCTGATGAGGGGGCTGCAGGTAAAGGTGTTGTGGTTGAATAAATATGTTTGAGATACAATCTCGTCACGCACATTCTCGTGCACGCGCCGGAATACTACACACTCGACGAGGAACAATTCGCACCCCATTCTTTATGCCGGTTGCAACACAAGGTGTATTGAAGACCCTCTCTCTCCCTGAGTTATACGGGTACGAGCAATCCATCGACAGCTCGACAACCCCTATAGTGCTTTCAAACACCTATCATCTGTATTTACGACCCGGTGAAAAACAATTACAGAGCTTCGGCGGGTTGCATCAATTTGCTCAATGGCCTGGCATTATTTTAACTGACTCAGGAGGATTTCAAATTTTTTCTCTTAAAAAATTGAATACACTTACTGATGACGGCGTGCAATTTCAATCACACATTGATGGCAGCAGACATTGGTTGACACCGGAACGTTCAATGGAAATTCAGTCGGCAATTGATAGTGACATATGGATGTCCTTTGATTATTTTCCCGGGTATCCGGCAACAGAACAAGAGGTGGAAAAATCTGTTTCGCTCACTACTGCGTGGGCCAAGCGATCTCTACTGTGGCATGCATCATACTGGGCACAACACCAACGTCCGCCATCTTTGCTTTTTGGCATTGTGCAAGGTGGAGCCTTTCCTCATTTGCGTAAAAAAAGCGCGGAAGAGTTGACAACTCTCGATTTTGGAGGTTTTGCAATTGGTGGTCTTGCCGTTGGAGAGCCTGAAGAAACCATGTATCAAGCGATAGAGGAGGTTGTGCCACTGCTTCCGGAGCGCAGGCCTCGATATCTCATGGGGGTTGGGACTCCGGATCAAATTCTTCAAGCAGTGCGCAGAGGTGTCGATATGTTTGATTGCGTGATGCCTACGCGCAACGCTCGTCACGGTACGTTATACACACGAACAGAGGAGCGTATTGTGAGCGCAGATCTGTCATCGTTGAGATACGAAAAAATACAGATGCGCGCTCATGCATGGGCAGGCTCTGACGCACCACTTGATGCGTACTGCGCATGTTTTACCTGCAGCTCAGGTTTTTCGCGTGGGTACCTACGTCACCTGTACAGTATTGGCGATCCAACAGCAGCTCGTTTAGGTACAATACACAACATCTTTTTTTACCTTTCAATGATGAGAGAAATGCGCGACGTTTTGTCTTTGGTGTGATATACTTGCCCATATGGATATTAAGCGCGAGTGGGACCAACTATCAGAATGGTACCAAAGTAAAGATTCACGCACCGACTGGCTTGTTGGTTATCCGATTGTGCTCGAGATGCTTGGGAATATTCAAGGCAAAACCATCCTTGATTATGGATGTGGTAATGGAAGTTTTTCTCGATTTCTTGTTCAAAACTACCCATTGTCTACTGTTGTTGGTGTTGATACGTCAGCCAATGCCGTGAGCAATGCTATTCAAAAAACAGATTCAAGTTTGCCTATAACGTACCACACAACACACAGCTATCAGGATTTGAAAAATTTTAGTTTCGATCATGTCTGTTTTAATTTTGTATTTTGTACTATTCCAAATTTTGAAACCATCACCAATATTTGTTCGCTGGTATATGCACAACTTCCAAAAGGCGGTCGATGTGTTATTTTGGACCCTCATCCAGACTCGCATGGTAAAAAGTTTACCTCTTTTGAGAGCGAATCACCTCGTGAGAAAAAAAGAGGTGAGCGTGTTCATGTAAAGCTTTTTACAAGCTCTATTGATTTGGAGCTTGATGATTATTATTTAAGTGAAGATGATTATCGTAGTGCTCTTACGCAAGCCGGATTTTCTGAAATCGAAATACGCGCACCAATTGTTGGAGATGTGGCTGCAGAAAATGTTGTTCTGGGCGCTGAACGCACAGATCCCCCGTTTATCATTATTCAGGCAACCAAATGAGAATTGGCATTGACGCTCGGTTTTTTGGAGGGGAGCAATCAAAAGGTTTGGGACGGTATACGCAAAAGCTCATTGAATATCTTGCGGAAACTACGAGCGATGATACGTATGTGATTTTTTTACAACCGGAAAGTATTCCTCATTGGACTATTACCGATCCTCGTTTTGAAATTGTGAAAGCGCCATATCGTTGGTACACTTTGGCTGAACAAATATTCATGCCCCTCACGATTGCTCGTGCACACGTTGACCTCATGCACTTCCCTCATTTTAATGTTCCATTATTGTATCGTCGCCCATACATTGTTACCATTCATGATCTCATTATTTTGCACTTTGCAACCGAACGCGCCACAACTCTCGGTCCGTTACTGTATTGGTTCAAGCATCAGGCTGGTCAGATGGTGATGCGTCACGCCGTGCATCATGCGCAACACATCTTAACCGTATCCGAATTTTCGAAGCGTGACATTATCAATTATTACGGCATTGATGATAGTCTCGTGTCTGTAACGTATGAAGCGGCTGAAGTGCAAGATTCGTTGGTGTTTAATGAAAAGGAACAAGAGCGGGTTTTACGAACGTATGGCATCACTGGTCGATACGTTCTCTATATAGGAAATGCATACCCGCACAAAAATTTAGAGATGCTTATCGAAGCTGCTTCCCAATATAAAAAAACAAGAGGAAGCGAGCAACTTCGTTTTGTGTTTGTGGGTAAGGAAGATTATTTTTATTCTCGTTTAAAACATCTGGCGTGGGCAAAAAATGTTGATGATATCGTTACATTTACCGGCTTTGTGCCTGACAACGAGTTGCCGGTGTTGTATCACAATGCATTAGTGTACGCCTTTCCTTCTGCGTATGAAGGTTTTGGACTGCCGCCTCTTGAGGCCATGGCTCTTGGCACGCCAGTCGTTTCTTCAAACGCCTCTTGCTTACCGGAAATCCTGGGTGACGCGGCATTGTACTTTGATCCACATGATGTTTCTGGTATACTACAAGCAATTCATCGCGTGATGAATTCTTCGGAGCAGCGTGAGCTGCTCATTGCGCGTGGATTGCGACGCGTGCGCCAATTTTCTTGGAAACGCATGGCCGAGCAAACCGTTTCGATGTATGCCAAATACAGATCAAAATCGACATCCTAAACGAAAAAGAAATTCTAAATCACGTCATGGGCGAGTGATTGATTTGCGTTCTTTGGTTGCGTTACATCGTGTTCGTGAAGCATCCTCACTTACTCAAGAGACTGAACGCTACGCGCGCTATGTCAATGGTGTGTTGCGAAAAGCTTTTGCAGAGTTGTTGTATGGAGAGTCGGCGCAAGATTCTTCTCGACAGGGTGCACATTCCGCGTCTCAGCATGCTGATGAAAAACACCTTTCTCGAAAATCTTTGATTCGCATTTCATGGACGCGTAATAGTGTGGTGTGGAATACTATCACCTCAACAGCCGTCTTTGCCGTTATTGCGTTGTTGATTGTTGTTCCTGTAAGTGTTTCTGCGTTGGTAAAAAATGCCGTTCAGATAAAAGACACCGCTTCAGCTCAAGCAGAGCGGGGTGTCGACTCGCTTGTGTCTGCGGCAGAAGCTTTGCAGTCATTTGATTTTGCATCAGCGCATAGTGAGTTTAGCGCTGCGAGAGACATTTTTACTCAAACATCCTCACAGATTCGTACACAATCTCAATTTTTGCTCACAGTGGCAAAAGCGCTGCCGTTTACATCTACGGCAGTGAATAGTGGTGAAGAGCTCTTAACCGTGGGTGTAGAGCTTTCGTCTGCTGGCACAACACTTTCTGAATCTTTGGATGCGGTCGCTTCTCTTGCTGGCTCTGAGGACGCTGCGCAAGTTGGTCTTGTGCCCGTACTGCAATCTATTCACAGCTCGGTAGAAGAAGCGCGTCGACACCTGTATACAGCTCAACACAGCGCCTCTCAGGTGAGTGAGGCAATTATTCCGACTGAGTACAAAGCAGTATTTACAAAAATGAACGAGGCATTGCCAGCGCTCTATGAGCAGATGGGGAGTGTACAGACTCTTGTAGAAACAGTGTTAACTATTGCCGGAACTACAGGCGAAAAAAGTTATCTTTTTCTATTCCAAAACAATCATGAAATGCGCCCAACAGGTGGTTTTATCGGAAGCATCGCCATTGTGTATGTGAACGATGGAGAGATTACGAGTATTGATGTTCCGCCGGGCGGTATCTATGATATTGCCGGCCAACTCAATGAAAAAGTTTCCGCGCCGCTTCCTCTGCAGCTGGTAACGCCGTATTGGAATATTCAAGATGCAAATTGGTTCCCACACTTTCCTGTGAGCGCAGAAAAGGTAAATTCTTTTTACGAAAAAATCACACACGCTCCGGTTGATGGGATATTTACATTCACACCAGCTGTTTTGGAATCCCTTCTCAATATCACCGGGCCTATTGATCTCACACAAGATTTTGGTATAACGATCACAGTTGATAACGTCTATGACGAACTACAAACTCGTGCAGAGGAAAAATATGCCGTTACCGCTGAGTCGAAAAAAATTATTGGTGTTCTTGCCGCCGCAATGATGGAAAAATTGGGTGAACGTATACATGCGCCGACAGATTTGGTAACTCTTGCACAAGTGTTAAGAGACGCTCTTACACAAAAACAGATCCTTGCATACATGACTGATGCAACAACGCAGAAAAACCTTTCTTCATTTGATTGGGCAGGGGAGTTAAAAACAACAGATCGTGATTACGTGTTTGTGAATTATGCCAACATCCACGGCGGCAAGACTGACTCAAATATGGATCGCACAGTCACTCATGAAGCGCGCATATCAGCAAACGGTTCTGTGCACGATACAGTGACTATCCGTCTCGTTCATGACACCGTCGTGGACAAGTATTATGAGAACGTTCCGAATATTTCTTATGTTCGCGTATATGTGCCCGAAGGGGCAACTCTAGATAGTGTTTCCGGTTTTGAAGAGCCAAACGTTGAGCTTTATTTGCGTCCAGAAGAGGGAACTCCGGAAGATGTCGATCTGCTTGCTGTTGAAGGTGATGTGGTGTTTGATGCAGATACACACATGAGCACGCATACAGAGTTTGGAAAAACCGTCTTTGGTGGTTTTATGATTACCCCTGTTGGAGAAGAATCTATTGTAACGCTGAAGTACACCTTACCATTTACGTTAAATGTTGGTGCTGTTGATCACTATTCGTTACTTGTACAAAAACAACCGGGTAACTTTCCTGAAAAAGATATTTTGAAAACGCGCATCGATTTTCCATCGACATGGGATGTACACTACTCAACATCAGCGTTGTATGGATCTGGAGATTCGATTCCTATGTATACTGATCAACTCTTTGGACTTGTTTTCTCCAAAACATAACTATGGCGCTCCGCTCTCGGATACTTTCTTTGCAACGTACCATCGCTGGCAGCGCCCTTATTATCGCCGTTGCCTCAATTGCCAGCCGTCTCCTCGGGTTACTGCGCGATCGTTTACTTTCTTCTTCATTTGGTGCAGGCTCAACTCTTGATGCGTACTATGCAGCATTCAAGATCCCAGACATTTTTTTTAGTTTACTTATTTTAGGTGCTCTCTCAGGTACGTTCGTCCCTATTTTTTTGGAAAAAAAACACAAAGAAAGTGAAAAGCAAGCTCTGGAGATGACATCAACAGTTATCAATCTACTCTTGATTGCTGTTTCTGTTTGTGTTGGTATTGGAGTGATTTTTGCTCCGCATATTATTCAGTATTTTGCATATGCAGATTCCCCAGAACAACAGGCGCGCATTGTCTATTTTGTGCGTGTTATGTCAATATCACTCATTTTTTTCACCATAAGCACTGTTGGCTCATTTTTGCTCAATGCGTATAAACGATTTTTTATTTATTCTCTCGCACCGATTTTTTATAACCTCGGCATCATTATTGTGACTGTCTGTGCAGTACCGATTTGGGGAGTAGACGCGCTTCCGTGGGGTGTTGTGCTTGGCGCTTTTTTACACATGTGTGTTCAATTACCAGAGGTACGTCGCATCGGATTTCGTTATCACCCGATGATTCGATTGCGCGATGCCTCCATTCGCAAGTTTTTATTAGCCATGCCCGGTCGATCATTCTCTCTTGGCTTAGAGGAGATCATGGACGCAACTATTTTTGCTCTGGCATCATTTGCTCAGATCGGTGCGCGCACAGCGTGGCAGTTTGCGGACAACCTCCAAAATTTTCCGATTAATATTTTTGGTGCATCATTATCACTCGCAGCATTTCCAGTCTTTGCTGAAGCGTTCACCACAAAAAATCAAGCGCAGTTTACAAAAACGTTTGTTGAAAGTGTTAGGCGCATCTTATTTTTTATCGTTCCCATCACATTCTTAACACTGATCTTCAGAGCGCAGATTGTCCGTTTGGTGTATGGTACGGGTTCATTTAATTGGGAGGATACTATTCTCACCGCACAAACCCTTGGTATTTTTTCTTTATCTATGTTTGCTCAAGCTCTTACCCCGTTGTGCACGCGCGCATTTTTTGCTGAGCACAAAGCACGCATACCCATTATTCTTTCTGCGTGCACATTGGTTGTGAGTGTTGTACTTGCAAGCGTTCTAGTAAAGCCATTTGGTGTGTATGGTCTTGCGGCTGCGTATTCCATCGCCTCAGTATTACGTTTGTGCTTGCTGTTTATTGTCTTTCGTGCCGGACATGAATTGCCTGATCGCGAGTTGGTGTGGGCGGTTTCTCGAATTGTATTTGCCGGAATTGCCATGGTGATTGTTGCTCAAGGATTTAAATATACCTGTGCTCATATTGTTGATATGCAGACATGGATCGGTGTGTGTGTGCAAACGGTGGTCAGCATGCTTGCTGGTGGTGCTGTATATATTGCTATCTCTTCATACTTTAAATTCCCGGAGGCGCACGCAGCTGTGAGCAAATTGCGTCAGTGGATGAATCTCTTGCGTTAAATCATTTTCCTGCGTACACTGCACACTCGTATGAAGCGTATACGCAACTTTTGTATTATTGCCCATATTGACCACGGAAAGTCCACTCTGGCCGACCGTATTTTAGAAATCACGCATACTGTTGAGCAGCGAGAAATGAAAGAGCAGATGCTCGATCAAATGGAGCTTGAGCGTGAGCGCGGTATTACCATTAAACTTCAGCCTGTGCGTATGCAGTTTGTGAAGGATGGTGTGCCGTACACAATTAATCTTATCGATACTCCGGGGCACGTGGATTTTACATATGAAGTGTCTCGAAGTTTACAAGCGTGCGAAGGTGCGGTGCTTGTTGTTGATGCAACGCAGGGCATTCAAGCGCAGACCATTGCAAATCTCTATCTTGCCTTAGAACAAAATCTGACGATTATTCCTGTCATTAATAAAATAGATCTGCCAGCTTCCAATGTTTCGCGCGTGACAGAAGAAATTGTCAATTTATTGGGATGCGATCCATCCGAGATCGTTCCTGTTTCTGCAAAAACAGGGGAGAATGTAGAACGTATTTTACACGCAATCATTGAGCGTGTTCCTGAACCTATCGGTGAAGAGTCTGCTCCCGCACGGGCATTGATTTTTGACTCTGTGTTCGATGATTACCGCGGCGTGATTGCGTATGTCCGCATGGTTGACGGCACATTCGCTCGTGGACAACAACTGTACCTTATGGGTAAAAAAACCGCCTCCTCTGTTTTAGAGGTTGGATACTTTCATCCAAAATTAGTTTCCGAAGACACCTTGCGTGCAGGGGATATTGGATATATTGTCACCGGCTTTAAGGGGGTTGAGGATGCGCGTGTTGGTGACACTATTACAAATAAAGAGCATCAAGCAACAGCGGCATTGCCCGGGTATAAAGAGGTGAAGCCGATGGTGTTTGCTGGAGTGTATGCAAAAGATAGCTCCAAATACCCAGTGTTGCGCGAAGCCATGGGCAAGCTCAAGCTCAATGACGCTGCGTTGGTGTTTGAACCGGAGAATTCTACGGCGCTTGGATTTGGTTTTCGTTGTGGGTTCTTAGGTCTTCTGCACCTCGATATTGTTTCTGAACGTCTGCGTCGTGAGTTTGGATTGGATTTGATTGTGACAACGCCCTCTGTTGCATATCGTGTGCACCGTACAAACGGAGCGGTGGAAATTATTTCCTCACCACTCGATCTTCCTGATCGTACGCACATAGATCATATCGAGGAGCCAACTATGGCTGTGGACATTGTCACGCCAACACAATACATCGGTTCAATCATGCAGCTCGTAAATGAGAAGCGAGGAAAGCCGCGCGAGCATGAGATAGAGTACCTCGAAGAAACGCGCGCTATTTTGCATTACGAAATTCCTCTTGCCGGTATTGTTGTCGATTTCTACGACAAGCTTAAAAATGTAAGCTCAGGATACGCTTCGCTCAACTATGATTTTGCTGGTTTCACTGAAGCTGATCTCGTTCGTATGGATATTTTGGTTGCTGAAGAGGCTGTAGGGCCGTTGGCATCCATGGTATACGCCGATGAAGCCCAACGAGCAGGTAGGGTGGTGTGTGAATCGTTAAAAGAGTTGTTGCCGCGCCAAATGTTTGAGATCAAGATTCAAGCAGCTATTGGCCAAAAAGTGATCGCTTCCGAGCGTTTGCCCGCAATGCGTAAGGATGTGACGGCGAAATTATATGGTGGCGACGTGACGCGTAAGCGTAAATTGCTTGAAAAGCAGAAAGCTGGTAAAAAACGGATGAAAACCATGGGAAAGGTGGACATACCTCAAGAAGCATTTTTGGCCATTTTAAAGAGATAATAGAGCTAAATTTAGCTCTATTATCTCTTTCTCTCTACAGAGATTTGACATTTTTTTGTTAAAGAGTAAGATCGTGTGTCAAATCAGGCTGGGTATTTTGCCATGCGGTTTGAACACAAAGAGGTGATGCCTCTGATGCGTGACTCCTCCTCAACGCATCATCGAGGCGTCACCTCTTTGTGCCTCAAGCTTATAAATCTACTTACTGTCAAAAAGCCAAAGCACTGGCAAAGCCAGCTCCTTTGGCTTTTTGATCCTACGGACGTGTTGTTCGCTTTTTTGCCTCCCGCGCTGTACTAATATGTACAGCTTGGTCGGTCAAAAAAGCTCCACAACGACGCAGTAAGCACATTTCTTAAGCTTGAGGTTTTTTACAAAATAAAGTTGTGATCTCGTGCTGAGGAAACCAGAGGGTGACGCCGGAGCAGGGACCCTGTCCGCACGGAGTCGCTTGCGACGAGTACGGACGGGGTGCGTAGTGCGGCAGGACCCGCGTATTAAACGGTGACAGGACCCGTGTAACTTTGATATACTACAACGCGTTATGAAACGACAACGCTCTCATTCCTCTTCGCGTGGGAATATCAAAACCCACGTTCGTTTTATGTTTAAGGGCATCCGTGGTGGCGACCCTGTTTTTTTAGGAACACTGATTACACTGATTCTTTTTGGTCTGATCATGCTCACTTCTGCAAGCTCAGCATTAGGTCAATATGAACATAAAGATAGTTTTTATTATTTAAAGCATCAAGTGTTTAACGGTATTATTTTGGGCACGTTTGCTTTTATATTTATGAGCACGGTGAATTATCGTGTGTGGAAAAAAAATGCATTTGCTCTGCTTATCGTAAGTATCGTGATGTTGTTGTTGGTCTTTACCCCCTTGGGTGCTAGCGCATTAGGCGCAAGTCGTTGGATCGACATCGGCAGCTTCAACTTTCAACCTTCGGAAATGGTGAAGCTTACCTTTTTGCTTTATCTTGCTGCATGGTTTGAACGCAAAGGACGACACATTGAGGATTCAACATATAGCTTTTTGCCGTTCATGGCACTTTTGGGAACGTTGGTGCTCATTATTGCCGGAGCTCAACAAGACTTGGGTACTATGACAGTGATCGCATCGATCGCTATTGGTATGTATTTTGTTGCCGGGGCTCAACTCAAGCACATGGCTGCGATTGCCGGCATAGGCGCAGCAGCAGTGGCTACCCTTGTTGTAATTGCTCCATATCGCATTGCTCGTATTACCACCTTTTTGCATCCAGAAAGTACAAACACGCTCGGCGAAGGGTATCACATCATTCAAGCGCTCATCGCCATTGGTTCTGGCGGATTGTTTGGTGTGGGTTTGGGTCACTCATTACAAAAATATAGTTATGTTCCTGAAGTTGCAACCGACTCCATTTTTGCCATTATCTCCGAAGAGCTGGGCTTTCTGTTTTCATTTGGATTGGTTGCCCTCTATATTGTTTTATTATGGCGCATGCTTCGTATTGCCCGCAACGCTCAAGATTTGTTTGGAAAGTATGTCGTCCTTGGTATTACAGTATGGATTGGGTTCCAGGCATTTGTAAATATTGGAGCAATGCTATCGATGTGGCCATTAACCGGCATTCCGTTGCCCTTCATCAGTTTTGGGAGTACGTCGCTGATCATGTTGCTTGCAGCGTGTGGATTGGTACATAATATTTCTCGAAGATCATAACTATGGCTCGTATTGTGTGTGCAGGTGGAGGAACATTGGGCTCAGTAACGCCTCTATTGGCCCTTGTGCCAGAATTACAGAAGCGCAATGCTGAGGTGACATGGATTGGTACCTATCGCGGCCCAGAGCGGCAAGTTGTTGAAGGTGCCGGTGTTCGATTTTTTCCAATCGTCGCTCCAAAATTTCGTCGATACATATCGTGGCGCCATCTCTTGCTTCCGTGTGAATTTTTGTTTTCGCTTATTCAAAGCTTTTGTCTTCTTGCGTATCTGCGTCCGCATCTCGTTCTTTCTGCCGGAGGATTTGTTGCAGTGCCGGTTATATGGTTGGGTAAGGTGTTTGGTGCAAAAGTGATTGTGCATCAACAAGATGTTGAGGTGGGTTTAGCAAATCGACTCTCATTTTTTGTGGCTGATATTATTACAACAGCACTGCCTCTTCACGAGCGAGTTATCAATCGACACAATGTTGTATGGACAGGCAATCCTGTGCGCGACCTTGCGCCAACAACCCACATCTTTTCGCACACAGGCCCAACCATTCTTATATTTGGTGGGGGCACAGGTGCTGCAGGTATCAACGCTCTTGTGAGCAAAGAGCTCTGCGTCAATGCAACGGTCATTCACATTACCGGAGCAGGAAAATCGAGTGCGTCATTTGAAGATCCTCACTACATAACCTTTCCTTTTTTACGCGAAGAGATGAAAGAAGCTCTTGCGCGTGCTGATGTTGTGGTGTGTCGCGCAGGTCTAGGGACACTCTCAGAGTTGGCAGCACTAAAAAAAGCCGCAATTATTATTCCACTTCCCGGGACGCATCAAGAAAAAAATGCACAACTTCTCACAGAGCATCATGCCGCGGTTGTGCGAACTCAATCTGATCTCACGCCCACAGCGCTCGCGAATCAAGTTGCAGAGCTACTTGCGAACCCTTTAGCTCGCCACACTTTAGGCTCCTCTCTCCACGCGCTCTTTCCACAAAACACTGTAGGACGCTATGGCGAAATCATTGATGCGACTTTGCGCTGAGAGGTTTGAATGTATTTGAATACAAGTTGCAAACAGAGCGGCAATATGGTATAGTCTGCTCGATATATGCCTGGATTTTCCCCAGAAAAATTCCCTGACACACAAACACAAATTCCACAAACTCCAGCTGAACAGTCGCCTGTGGTTCCTGATGTTCTTCGTGATGTGAATCTGCCTGCACCGGAGAGTATTGGCGTTCCTGACCGAGTAAAAGATCAGCACCCTGATCTTATACACGATGCACAGGCGCTGAACGCTGAAATTCCTCAACCAGCAAAGGGAAAAAGTATCCCTGCACTACCGGCGCAGGCGGTTCAAAAAACAGCGCAACGTGAAGAGCTTGAAGAAATTCTCGCTGATCGTGTTGCAGAGGTCTATCAAATGCTTTCACCAAAAGAACAAGAGCAATTTCGTAAAGCCGGTGAAGAGGCGGTCACTAAAATTGAAATATTGATGATGCAGTTCAAGGCCACTGCGCGTGCTGTTGTGCAAATCATCCGTCAATGGTTACGCACTATTCCTCGTGTCAATGCATTTTTTCTTGAGCAAGAATCCAAAATCAAAACCGATCGTGTGCTCAAAATGCAACAGCGTCTAAAAGCACAACATCATAAAACGCATCTATAAACCCCCTTGTATGTTTGATTTTTTTTCTGATCCTGAACTCACAGCAATCGTTATTTTGTATATTCTTGTATCGATTGTCATCATCCTTATCGCGATCGCTTTTTTGCGCTTTATTCTTCCTCGCGGCATGCATAAAGCCGATGCCTTTCGTATGGCGGTCTTGCGTATCACCATTCCAAAAGAAGGACAGAACGACGACCAAACTCACAAGCAGATGACAGCAGAGCAAATCAAGCAACGCATCTCCGTTGCTGAGTCTATTTTTGCAACACTTGGAGGAATGTCTCCGCAAAAAGCATTCTGGCTTGGACGCAGTGACCATTTTTCTTT
Source organism: Candidatus Kerfeldbacteria bacterium (assembly GCA_018500015.2). GTDB lineage: Bacteria > Patescibacteriota > Patescibacteriia > UBA9570 > XYC2-FULL-38-9 > AQU-09. Next base: position 39,096 of record JAHBAR020000026.1, read on the forward strand.
GGAGATTGTTACAGAGCACGATGGCTTAATCAGTTTTTATGCAGCAGTGCCTCGTACGCTGCGTCAGTATTTTGAGCAACAAATTCACGCTCAGTATGAGATGGCGGAAATTGTAGAGATGGAAGATTATAATATTTTTGGTCCGCAAAGCGCTATTGTTGGTACCAGTTTGCATTTGGCAAATCATCAGATGTATTCCATTCTCACGTACGACAAAATGGAGTCTGACCCAATGAATGCGCTCACGAACGTGTTGTCGAAAATTGAAAAAACAGAAGGCGCGGCAATCCAGTTTGTGTTACGTCCTGCTCATGGTAACTGGCGTACTATGCCGGTGAAAGTTGCACGCACGGTACAGCAAGGTAAGAGTATCAACCAAGCCATGAACGAGGTGAAGGCAAACATCATCGTAAAAGCGTGGAATGAAATTTGGAAAACGATCAACTCTTCAGCGAATAAAAAAAATCAAGGCATAGACCCTCAAACCAATCGCGAGTATCGTTTGAGCCCAATGGAAACAGAGGTGGTGAAGATGCTTGAACAAAAAGCGTCCAAATCTGGTTTTGAGGTTAACATTCGTATTGTGGTTTCAGCTCAGAATAAGGAGATCGCTGAGTTTAAGCTCAACAACATCGTCAGTGTTTTTGCGCAGTATGCGGAGTATCAGTATGGCAATACATTTGTTGCAGCACATGGAAAAGATCACACTAAAGTGATTCACGATTTCATCTATCGTGCATTCCATGAACGCAAAAGTTTTGTGCTCAACACTAAAGAGATGGCGACGCTCTGGCACTTGCCACTTCCTTCCACCGAAACGCCGAATATTCGCTGGCTCGGTGCGCGCAAAGCGCCACCGCCTGCAAACATGCCTAAAGAAGGTGTTGTTCTTGGAAAGGTCGACTATCGCGGCGTTGAGACTTTAGTTCGCATGAAGCGCGCCGACCGTCGTCGTCACGCCTACATCATCGGTAAATCTGGTTCCGGTAAATCGGTGCTCATGACCTCGATGGCAATTCAAGATATTCAAAACGGTGAGGGTGTCGCGGTCATCGATCCGCACGGCGACCTTATTGAAGATATTTTGCCGCACATTCCACCAGAACGCGCTGATGATGTCATCATTTTCAATCCGTCGGATATTGAACGTCCAGTTGGCCTCAATATGATGGAATACGAGAGTCCTGAGCAGCGCGACTTTGCCGTGCAAGAAATGATTGCGATTTTCTACAAAATGTTCGGCGAAGAGATGATCGGTCCGATGTTTGAACACTACATGCGCAACGCTATGCTTGCGTTGATGGAAGATCAAGAGGCGGGTGCAACTCTCCTCGAAATTCCGCGCTTGTTTACCGATGAAAAATTCCGCAAGCAGAAAATTGCAAAAGTACAAAATATGATCGTGCGCAACTTTTGGGAAGGTGAGTACGAACAATCGCAACAAGGTCAGCAAGCCGCCGACATGTTGTCGTATTTGATCTCCAAAATCGGTCGTTTTCTTACGAACGACATGATGCGTAACATTATTGGTCAAGCGAAGTCATCGTTCAATATTCGCGAAGTGATGGATCATCAAAAAATATTACTCGTGAATCTTTCCAAAGGAACTGTTGGTGAAGTGAACTCTTCATTGCTCGGCTTTATCATGGTGTCCAAAATTCAGATGGCTGCGATGGCGCGTGCAGATATGGCAAAAGAGAAGCGTAAAGATTTTTATCTCTATGTTGACGAGTTTCAAAATTTCACCACTGATTCGATTTCAACAATTTTGTCTGAGGCTCGTAAGTACATGCTCGACCTCACACTCGCGCACCAGTATGTCGCCCAACTTGTAAAGAATAATGACACACGTATTCGCGATGCAATCTTCGGTAACGTGGGTACGATGGCCGCGTTCCGCGTGGGTGCCGATGATGTTGAAGTGCTCGCCAAAGAGTTTGCGCCAGTGTTCGACCAGCATGACATTTTGAATGTTGAGCAGTATACGGCAAACATTAAACTCCTCATCGACAACACAGCGTCGCGACCGTTTAATATGAAGACACTGCTTCCTCCACACGGCAATAACGCCATCGTCCCTCATTTGAAGGAGCTTTCGCGTCAAAAATACGGCCGCCCACGCCTTGAGGTGGAAGAAGAGATTCGCGATCGCGCCCAATGGGATACGCTCAATAAGCAAAATAGCTTCCTTGGCCCCGAATCCTTTATCTAGTTGAAGCAGTTCATTTTCCATGATATAATCGCTTAGTTATGAACATTACGCTCACTCCGCGTCAACTGGCTGTGCTCGATTTTTTTAAAACTGTGGCCATCGCTCTGGCGATTATTTTGCCTATTCGTTTTTTTATCGCGCAGCCGTTTTATGTACGCGGCTCTTCAATGGAGCCTAATTTTCATGACTTTGAATACCTCTTCACTGAGGAGGTGTCGTACTACTTTCACGCGCCGGTGCGCGGAGATGTTGTTGTACTTAAAAATCCCCAAGATGAGTCTGAGTACTTTATTAAACGCATCATTGGTATTCCCGGTGAACATGTGGAGGTACGGGAAAAAACAGTATATATCAATGACGTGCAACTCGATGAGTCTGCATATCTTGCCGAAGATGTTGACACATGGGGCTCTGTGGATGTAACGCTCGGAGCAGATCAATACTTTGTGATGGGGGACAATCGCGGTGTCAGCCTTGACTCTCGAGTGTTTGGTCCACTCAACCGCACAGAGATTGTCGGGCGCGCGTGGATTCGTATATTCCCATTCTCTCGCATCGCACATTTTAGCGAAATTAACTATCCATCTAACTAATACTCTGTATGCCAAAGAAACCAGTCAAACCAGCTGCAGCTCCTGCAGTCAAAAAGCCGGGAAAGAAAAAAGCGCAATTGTTGCGTGGAATGAAAGATACATTGCCCCAAGAGCAACACTACTGGGAGTATTTGCGCGATGGTGTTGTGCAAGCGTCACGTGCGTATGGTTATGATCGTATTGATGTTCCAATGATGGAAGAGTACGGATTGTTTGTGCGTTCAGTTGGCACAACCTCTGACATTGTTGAAAAAGAAATGTACGTGTTTGAAACAAAAGGAGAAGATACAGTGGCTCTACGCCCTGAGTTTACTGCCGGCATGTGTCGTGCGTATATTGAACACGGAATGATGAATCAACCACAGCCACTCAAGCTATGGACTGATGGTGCGATTTTTCGTTACGATCGTCCGCAAGCCGGTCGCTACCGTCAATTCCACCAATCTGACTGGGAGATTATGGGCTCTCCGCAACCAGCTCTTGATGCTGAGCTCATCTCTTTGGGTCAGCACTTGCTCAATGATCTTGGTTTGCAAGTTACTGTATTTGTAAACTCTATTGGTTGTCGCGAGTGTCGCCCGAACTACATCTCTGTGTTGCGTGAATATTTGAAAGAGCACAAAAAGAACTTATGCGAAACATGTAAGCTACGCATGGTGAAAAATCCTTTGCGTGTTTTGGATTGCAAAGAAGAGGCGTGCCGCATGATCACTACAGAGGCCCCTCACACCGTCGATAATCTGTGCGAAGCGTGTCGCGAGCATTTTATGAAAGTGTTGGAATACCTCGACGAAGGTGAAATTCAATATCGTTTGCAACCACGGCTCGTGCGCGGTCTCGACTATTACTCTCGTACCACCTTTGAATTTGTGCTCAAGAGTGAAGAAAATGAACCATCACCAGCTGCAATTATCGGCGGCGGTCGCTACGATTACTTAATTGAAGATCTTGGCGGTCCGGGTCATGTGCCGGCTGTGGGCATGGCTATGGGTATGGAGCGTGTTATCCTTGCTATCAAAGAAGCGGCTGTCCCTGTCGCAGAAGCGCCAAAGCCCGATGTATTCCTTGCACAAATTGGTGAAACCGCTCGCAAGCGTGCTCTCAAAATGTTTGAGGAGTTACGTAAAGCAGGCATTGCCGTTGCGTCTAATATTTCAAAGAATGGCCTGTCTGACCAGCTTTCACTTGCAAACCGTGCACAAGCAAAATTAACCTTGATTCTTGGTCAAAAAGAGATGATGGATAATACCATCATTATCCGCGACATGAACACAACGTCGCAAGAAACTATTGGCCAAGACAAACTCATTGCATCTCTCAAAAAGCGCCTGAGCGACATGTAGTATGAAAAAAGAAGAAGAGTGCATCTTTTGCAACATTGTTGCAAAAAAAGTGGACAGTGCAATCGTTTTTGAGAACGAAGAAATGATGGCATTTAAAGACATTCGTGCCAAAGCTCCTGTGCACTTGCTCCTTGTGCCAAAGAAGCATGTTGTTGATTTGAATGCAATGACTGAGGCTGACGAAGGACTGCTTGGACGTATGATGCTGCAGCTCTCAACAATTGCAAAAGAGCATGGGATTGCAGAGTCTGGATACAAAGTCGTAAACAACATCGGCAACGATGGTGGGCAAATTATTCATCACTTTCACTTTCATCTTCTTGGCGGCGCGCCCGTTCAAAGTGTTGTCTGATAATGCGCGTTGTAGTATGATACATGGCATGAAACACATATCATTTCGTGCCATGGTTTTCGTGGCATCATTCTTCGTTGTTGTGGGCGTTTCCAACAACGCTTTAGCGGCAACGTTTACAGTCAATGTGAGCGATAACAGTTTGATCGGCAACAGCTCAGCCGATCCAACGCCAGATGGTACGTGCTCAGAAGGCAGCGATGTCGACAATGATTGTTCTTTGCGCGAAGCAATCATTGCGGCCAACTTGTCAGTTGATGACGATCTCATTTTCTTGCCTGAGGATACTATCACTCTTCAGCTTACTGGTGCTGGCGAAAACTCTGCCGCAACAGGTGATCTTGATGTGATGAGCGCTGGCACACTTACTATCACAGGTGCCGGTGAATCATTGACGACCCTCAATGGCAATGATATCGACTCAATCTTTGATTTGGGAAACGGTGCGACACTGACAATGTCTGAATTTACAATTACCGGTGGTAATTCTTTCGCTAGTGGTGGTGCCATATATAGCCGCGGCATTCTGAATCTGACGTCAATGACCATTTCAGACAGTACCGCTTCTAACTCTGGAGGCGGATTGTATGTAGATGCGGTTGCTGGAACCACAACACTCACAGATGTTCTTTTTTCAAGCAATACAGCATTTAATGGTGCTGCTATTCATGGAAATGCAGATATTATGTTGATAAGCTCTACTATCAGTGACAATGCTGGTGTCAACAGCGGAGCAATCAGAATGGAAAGCGGTACTTTGACTATTGATAACTCAACGATCAGTAGTAATACAGCCACGGGTACGGGTATCAATTCTAATGGTGGAGCGTTGTATATTGCCGAAGACGCAATGCTTACTATGGATTCTGTATTATTGAATCAGAATGCGGCTGATGGGGAAGGTGGTGCCCTATTTATCTCCTGTTCAAGTCAGAGCAATACTATTACCAACAGTGTTTTTGTTGATAATAGTGCAGGAACAAATGGCGGAGCGATTTCGAACGGTTGTTCAGATGAATCCGCAACTTTATCAAGCTCTCTTACAATTACATTCTCAACTATCACAGGCAATGCTGCCGCTAGTGCCGGTGGAGCGTTGTATGCTCGTCAAAGCGATGATGACACCGCTACTATTTCTGTAGGTTCTTCAATAGTAAGTGATAATACAGCTGTTCTTTCAGGTCCAAATTGTGCCTTTTCAGAAGCTGGTATGATCACTTCTGGTGGTTATAATGTCCTTTCAGATGATAGTTGCTCATTTTCTGGCACCGGCGACATTGTTGACGACCCTCTACTCAGCACCGATGGTCTGGCGGATAATGGCGGCGAGATTCAAACTATTGCATTGCAAGCAACCTCTCCTGCCCTTGACATTTCACCAATTGAAAATTGCGTCGATACTATAGACGCACGTGGTATTTTGAGACCAAATCAAGATGCATGTGATGCCGGTGCATTTGAGTTGGAGCAAGTAGATGTACCGGAAGATACAGATGATGAGGAAGAGGTTGAACCTGAACCTGAGCCTGAGGCAGAACCTGAACCTGAGCCAACAGCAGAAGAGATTCGTCAAACACTCACATCTGCTGATGATCTTTCTGATGACTCAACGTATGGAACACAGGTTGCTTCGATAGAAGGGGGTGCCGAAGGGAATATTATTGTCAATTACACCGACGATACCCAAAGCACATATGCTATTTTCCCGGCCTTCACAGGTTCCAAAGAAACAACAGTAAAACAATACGGCGATACTGGATACCTCATTGTTTTGCACCCGCGCGGTAAAAAAATCGCACTTGTCAACGCATATACAGGTGAGGTGATTGAGCGTGTCCGTCTTTCAACATCAAGATACAAAAACAATTCGTTTAAAATTCTTGATGTACGTCATGATGATCAGTTAGACATTGTGGTTACCTCAAAGAAAAGTGGCAAGGTGCTTGTTTCGCTTCTCAAGCTGAAGGTATCCACGGCAAATCTTACCTTGAAAGATGCCGAAGAAATTGCTACTGATGCAGATGTTAAAGTGAAGAAGACAAGGGCACCAAAAAAGAGAATCAATCTCCGCGATGCTGATGGTAATGTGCTTTACACACTCAAAGTCAATAGTTCATATCAGATGACTCTTCAATAACACCATTATAAGGGTGTTATTGAACTCAAGCTTGTCTTTTTAACACCTTTTTGGTATAGTATGCGTCGGCTTTTGAGTATATCGAAAAAGCTATATTTAACAACGTAGGCTGTGGTTTTTTCACATGCATCCTGCCTTTTCCATATCTAGAAAAGGTCTGCATGGTCCTCACAGCCGAGATTAAAAGGAATTCATTTATTCTATGAAAACCCCATCAGTGGTGGACATGCTTAAAAGCGGTGTCCACTTTGGTCATCGTACCAGTCGTTGGCATCCGTACATGGCACCGTATATTTTCGGTGTCCGTCAAAATGTTCACATTATCAACTTACAAGAAACTGAGGCAAAACTTACAGAAAGTTGTCAGGCCCTCAAATCAATGGCTGCAGAAGGCAAGACCATTCTTTTCGTTGGCACCAAGCGTCAAGCATCTGAACTCGTTAAAAAATACGCAGAAGAGGCAGGCATGCCATACGTCAACAATCGTTGGCTCGGCGGACTTCTCACCAACTTCAAAAATGTCGCAACAGGCGCTCGCAAGCTTACTCGCTTGAAGATGCAAAAAGAAACTGGTGAACTCAAGAAGTACACCAAAAAAGAACAGCTCGAATTCGATCGCGAAATTGAAAAACTTCAACGCTTGGTTGGTGGTATTGAGAAGCTCTATAAAATGCCAGACGCACTGTTCATTGTTGATCTTAACGAAGAAAAAACAGCACTCGCGGAAGCTATGCAGATGCGTATCCCAGTCTTTGCTATGTGTGACACCAATGTGAACCCACGTGATGTCGACTATGCAATTCCGGCAAACGACGACGCTGTAAAATCAATTGATCTTATTACTTCCACCGTTTCTTCAGCAATCGCAGAAGGTGTGAAAGAAATCAAAACCGCTTAACCTTTACTCTCATTCATGTATGGCATCGATGGAACAAATCCAGAAACTACGCAGCCAAACTGGCGCAGGTGTCGTAGATGTCAAAAAAGCTCTCGATGAAACAGGGGGCGACTATGACAAAGCGCTTGATCTTCTCCGCAAACGTGGTGAGGCTGTTGCGCTTAAAAAATCGGCTCGCGACGCATCCGATGGCATGATGTTTTCTTACATCCATATGGGTCGTATTGGGGTGTTGCTTGAACTCAACTGCGAGACAGATTTTGTTGCGCGCACAGATGATTTCCAACAACTCGGCAAAGAGATTTGCATGCAGATCGCTTCCATGAGCCCGCGTTATGTGTCTTCAGAAGAAATTCCAGCAGATGTAGTTTCTCGCGAACGCGAAGTGTACGTAAGCCAAATCGACGCAAGCAAGCCAAAAGAAGTGCAAGACAAAATCATCGAGGGTAAGTTGAAAAAATACTACGATGAAGTGTGCTTGCTTAATCAGAAATTTTTCAAAAACGAAGATCAAACCATCCAGGCGCTCGTCACTGAAGCTATCGGTAAAATTGGTGAAAATATCCGAGTAAGACGTTTTGTGCGTTTTAGTCTCGACGAACATGAGCAGCGTTAGAGTTGCCGAAGTTCAATTTCATCCGTGGGATCGATCCTATTTTTTCGACCCTGCTGGTTTTGATGTGAAACTTGGTGATCGTGTGATCGTTGAGACAAGCATCGGTCAAGAGCTCGGAAAGATTATCGGTTTTGGCGATGTAGCGCCGCATGAGCTCGAAGCTCCGCTTCAGCCTATTTTGCGCATTCCAAATAGCTCTGATCACGAATTGCTCAAGTCACGCCAAGCACGCAAAGTAGAGTACCTCGATCAAGCGCGCGATTATGTGCGCAATTTGAATCTTCCGATGAAGATGATTGATGTCGTGATCTCATTCGACGACAAGCGCATGACTTTTGCGTTCACCGCAAATTCGCGAGTTGATTTTCGTGAGCTGGTAAAAATGCTTAATACTGCGTATCGTCGACAAATTCGTTTGCAGCAAATTGGTTCGCGCGACGTAGTTGCTGAAATGGGTGGTATTGGTCCATGCGGTCGCGAAACCTGTTGTTCAACATGGATTAAAAAGCTTGATAACGTAAGCTCCGATCTCATTCATATGCAAGGGCTTGATTATCGTGGCACAGAGCGATTATCTGGTTTATGTGGACGTCTGAAATGTTGCCTTGCATACGAATCCGAAGGGTATCGTATGTGTAGTTCAAAGATGCCAGAAGTTGGTGCTATTATTCGTACAAAACAATACGGAATTTCAAAAGTGATCTCTCGCAATATTCTCACACACGTCATTACCATTCAAGCAGAAAATGGTGAACGCAAAGAGGTGACTTTGGGCTGTTCTAAAGTTGGGTGTTCTGGCTGTAACGGTGGCTGCGGATCTAAACCGAAGAAGGAACAAACAACAGTATGAATCCAATAGATATTACCCTGTACACTCTTATCGCTGTTTCGATATTGGTTCTCGCATATCTATTTTTTTCGCAATGGAAAAAACTACGCCTCATCGACATTTCTGCAATGCCAAAAGCGAAACTCAAATCAAAGAAATATCAACTCATTGAAGAGCGTTTTGAGCGAAAAACAAAAGATTTTTGGAGTCGTTGGCTTGAGCGTATCTCCCCAGCGACTGATACTATTGCGCACATGTTCCGTTCAATTCAAGTTCGCGTCATTCGTCTTGAGCGTAAGTATCGTCATCAATTGCCTATGCAAACGCACGAAGATAAAGAAAAGGTGCGTCAGAAAGTGGCAGCACTGCTGGCAAAAGGTCAAGAGCTTTTTGATGCTGGGAATTATGGTGATGCAGAAATTCAATTTCTCGATTGTATTCGTCTTTCGCCGCAGGAAGTTGAAGCCTACGAGTATCTTGCTGACATTGCTGTCAAAAAACGCGAGTTTGAACATGCCATTGAGTCGCTAAAATTTGCACTCAAGCTCAGTCCAAACGAAGATCGTCTCTGTTATAATTTGGCACACCTCTATGATGAAAAAGGCGATATAGATACTGCAGTAAAAACCATGAAACAATGTATGAAACTCGCACCAAACAACCCAAAAAATTTGGATGCCATGGTTAACCTTGCTATAAAAATAGGGGACCGTGTTCTTGCTGTGAGTACGCTCAAAGCATTGAGGGTGGTGAACCCTGAAAACGAAAAACTCTCCGAGCTTGAAGAACGAGTGCGGGGTTTGTAATTTTTAATTATCATATAGTGCTGTATGGTTCATCTTAATACGCAATTGAAAAAGGGACTGGTTTTTGCAGCCATTGTTTTTACAGTATGTATTCTTTTTTCGCCTGCCGCTCATGCATCCACCAGCCTTGCTGAGTTTAAAGCAATGATTAGTGATACTTCTGATGTCAACTATGCTGGCAGTGTGGTCGCTTCTGCAGGCGACGTGAACAATGACGGGTATGATGATTTTCTTGTTGGAGCTGATGGGAACGATGAAGTTGCCACTAATGCCGGCGCAGTTTACCTTATCTACGGAGAGTCTTCTCAACTCACCTCAGCCTCTCTCTCCACTGCTATTCAGTTTACTGGTGAGGTTTCGGAAGATTATGCTGGCATTGCATTTTCTACTGCAGGTGATGTGAATAATGATGGCTATGACGACATCCTTATTGGAGCTGCGTTTAATGATGACTCTGGTAGTAATGCCGGTGCAGTTTACCTTATCTACGGAGAGTCTTCTCAACTTATATCATCCTCACTCTCCACTGCTATTCAATTTACTGGTGAGGCTATAAACGATCGCGCAGGCCTCTCCGTTTCTTCCGCAGGTGATGTGAATAATGATGGCTATGACGACATCCTTATTGGAGCTTATTTGAATGATGACTCTGGTAGTAATGCCGGTGCAGTTTACCTTATCTATGGGCAATCCTCTCAACTTACATCATCCTCACTCTCCACTGCTATTCAGTTTACTGGTGAGGTTGAAGGGGACGTTGCTGGTTATTCGGTCTCTGCTGCTGGTGATGTGAATAATGATGGCTATGACGACATCCTTATTGGAGCTTATTTGAATGATGACTCTGGTAGTAATGCCGGTGCAGTTTACCTTATCTACGGAGAGTCTTCTCAACTCACCTCAGCCTCTCTCTCCACCGCTGTGCAGTTTACCGGTGAGGCCGACGGCGACGCTGCTGGTTATTCTGTCTCCTCTGCAGGTGATGTGAACAATGATGGCTATGACGACATCCTTATTGGAGCTTATTTGAATGATGATATTATCAGTGGTTTTGGTAATTCGGGCGCAGCCTATCTCATCTATGGCGAATCCTCCCGCCTTGCCTCGGCCTCTCTTTCTGCTGCTGTGAAGTTTACTGGCGAGGCTATGGAAGACTATGCCGGTATATCAGTCTCTTCCGCAGGTGATGTGAATAATGATGGCTATGACGACATCCTTATTGGAGCTTATTTGAATGATGGCTCTGGTACTGATGCCGGTGCAGCCTACCTCATCTATGGGCAATCCTCTCAACTCACCTCAGCCTCCCTTTCTACAGCAGTACAGTTTACTGGCGAAGCTGCGGGGGACGTTGCTGGTTATTCGGTCTCTGCTGCTGGTGATGTGAATGGTGATGGTTTTGATGATGTATTAATTCGTGGAGATGTCGGCCAGCAACTATATCTTGGCTACCTCTATATTGACTCCGATGGCGATGGTATGGCAGGTACATCAGGGGTCTTTTCTGGTCTTGACTCTAACGACGACGATTATGATAACGATGGTTTAGAATTTGAGAACGATTGTGATGACACAGATGATACAGTAGGCGGTAGGACTACCTACTACGCA
>JAHBAR020000005.1 GCA_018500015.2 Candidatus Kerfeldbacteria bacterium
AAGCCTTGGTCGGACGGGTCAGATGTGAATAAGAGACAGGGGGGGGCCACATCGGGGCGGAGGTCTCCCCGCAGGCCCTCTCGGGCCTCGCCGGTCTGGACGGGTTCGTCCCCGTCCGCATGGAGAGTGGGCAGTGCAATTCTGTCCACCTCTCCGCCGGTTGGGGGATTACCCCTGATCGGGACGGCGAGGCCCACCTCGACTCGTGGCAGGCCTTCGGGTCTGCCACCTCGACCTACGCGGTTTCGGCCGCGTACCAGTGGGGAGCCTCGAAGGGCCTCAGGCTCTTCGAGGTGGGCGGGGGGGTTTCCGCCATCCGGGTGCACCCGGATGGCACCCCGGACCTGTACCAGGCCGGCCCTCGGGTCGCCTGGATGCCGCGCTTCGGTGCGGCGCAGGTCGAGGCCTGGCTCCGGCCGGGCCTCATGTGGGGTTTTGCGGAGAGTGGATCCGCAGGATGGTCGGCTGCCTTCGGGCAACCGACCATGGCCAGCGCCTTCCGCTGGCAGCCCACGTTGGGGGGAGGGGTTAGCCTTCTGCTCCGTCCCTGAGGAAAGGGACGGAGCAGCACCCCCGTTGGCCTGACAAGCCGTTCGGGGGTGCATCGACATTCGGGCAAAACAATACATACAGGGCATCAAAGGAGTGGCGCGGCGTTGTAGAGAAATACAGAAACACTTTCTCTCCGCCGCGCCATCACTCCTTTTTCTCTAAACGAGCGTGTTCGCTCCGCTCTCATGGTATATTTCTTTGTCGAGACCTCCGCTGCTCCTTCCTCGAACTGTGCTCATGCTTGTGAAGCTGATTTCTCAGACTGATAAGCACCTTCGTTTATAGAAAAAGCTAAAAAACCACTGAATGTACTCGGTGGTTTTTTTGTTCCTTTAACCAACTCTTTTTTAAAGGGGCAGCCCTTTTAAGGGCTGCCCCTTTTCGGACCGGCACTATGACCTCAGATAAATTTCATACTGCTTTGGAAAATTTTCTTTTGCCACTCCAAAGTATCCAAAAAGCACTTCTGGCAAAGTTTTTATATCTAACCAAGAATATGGGGAGTGCCCTTGGATGTACCATTGGGCACTAGAGTATTTGTATTTAATAATGTCGGCGCCACAATCCTCAGCGTTTTTGTGAACATATTTTGAAACGCTGATTAGGTCCTCAGTATTCTCTATGAGACGAGAGCCGTATTTAGCACGAAACACATGATTTATATGCCCATACTTTTTGTTATAGTATGTAGTGTATCTTTGTATTATCACTTGCATAAATAAAGAAATTGATCGTTCTTTAGTTTGTTTGAACATGAGATGAAAATGATTTGGAATTAAGCAGTAGGAGAGTATGGTGATATCGTTATAAAAGTTGACTTTTTGGTTTTTACTCGTTGGGTTTAAGTAATGACTTATTAAAGAAAGGAAATAATTATAGTCACTTTCGTCGTGAAAAATTTTTTCTTTATTATTCCCACGATCGAATGCATGATAATATCCGCCGGCTAAAAACGAGCGAGTAACATACTTTGATGGCATAAAAAACACCGCTAAAAATAAACAAGGAGGGCGGTATTTTTGAGGGTTGGTGATTATTTTTATTGTACGCTCTTATCAATTTTTTGTAAAAGCCGGCCCCTAAAAGGGCAGCCCCTTTTAGGGCTGCCCTAGTTCTGCCCTAGTTCGCTACTCAACTTTTCCTCGAACTGTGCTCATGCTTGTGAAGCTGATTTCTCAGACTGATAAGCACCTTCGTTTATAGAAAAAGCTAAAAAACCACTGAATTTACTCGGTGGTTTTTTAATAACCAGTTTTTAAGAGCCAAACACTTTTTTCTCCAAACGTTCAACACTAGAAATCATAGCGAATCGTTCAGTGTTAAGGTGGTCAAGTTTCTGCATTATCGTATCAAGATTTGTATTGATGTTATCAAAAGTTTTTTCCGAACGTTCTTGAAATTTTTCTAATCTTTCAAAGCGCTCATTTGATTCCATTCGAAATAGACGCATTTCATCTCGAAAATATTTGAATTCCGTATAGAATCCTTGAAGGGTTATCTTTTTCTTTTTTGGTGCGACGTTCCTTTTCATATAACTCGTTACTATTAAACGAGGGTGATTAAATTACTATACTCCTTCACATATACAATTTCAATACATTTTTTACACACTTTATACACGTTCTTTAGCGAAGCACCACAGGAGAGCGCGCACCTGTACCCAAGGGCAGGGAAGGGTGTGAAGGCTGGATTTGACAGAAAAAGCAGAAAATTGTATAGTGCGTGTCGGCCCACAGGGGCTTTTTAAAATCCATATGGAACCAGAACAAAAGAAAGGAAACCCTATTTTTCGCTACTTCTCAACAGCTGTTGCAGAGTTGCGCAAAGTAAGCTGGCCTTCACGCTCTGAAGCATGGCAAAAAACACAGGTTGTTATCGTGTTTAGTCTCATCTTCGCTGTGTTTTTGGGTGCCGTGGATTTTCTCTTGAGTAATCTTATTCAGTTGTTTTTATAATGTATGCCTAAGCAGACCGCTCAATTTGGTCGACAATGGTACGTGGTGCACACCTCGTCAGGATACGAAGAAAACGTTTCAGACAATCTTCGCAAAAGAATCGAATCTCTCGGCATGGAAGAAAAAATCTTCGACGTGCTTGTACCGAAAGAAAAGAAGATCAAGATCCGCAACGGCAAGCGCAAAGTGGTGGAAGAGAAACTCTATCCCGGCTATGTGCTCGTCAACATGGTGGTGACCGACGATTCCTGGTACGTCGTGCGCAACACGCCGCACGTCACAGGCTTCGGCGCAACTGGCATGACACCAAAACCGCTCTCTGAAGAAGAGTGGAAAGGGTTGCAACGTCGCATGGGCATCGAAGAACCAACGTTCACGATCGATGTGCAAGTGGGCGAAACAGTCCGCATTGTCGACGGTCCATTCAAAGAGCTCGAAGGCAAAGTTTCGTCGGTCAACGGCGATCGCGGCACTGTCACTGTCATGGTGTCGATGTTCGGACGCGAAACTCCAATCGAACTCGATTCTCTCCAAGTAAAAAAACTCTAATTCACATATATGGCTAAGAAAGTAAAGACGCAAGTCAAACTCCAAATTCCAGCAGGCGCTGCAAATCCAGCTCCTCCAATCGGTCCAGCACTCGGTCAGCACGGTGTTGCTATCGCAGATTTTTGCAAGCAATTCAACGACCGCACCTCATCACAACGCGGTGACATTTTGCCAGTCGTGATCACTATCTACGAAGATCGCAGCTTTGATTTCATCCTCAAAACTCCTCCTGCAGCTGAGCTCCTCAAAAAAGCAGCAAAGATTCAGAAGGGCTCAGGGAAACCAAATCTCGAAAAAATCGGGAGCATCACCAAAGCTCAATTGCGCGAAATCGCAACAGTGAAGATGCCTGATCTCAACGCAAACGATGTCGATGCTGCAATGAACATCATTGCTGGTACGGCTCGTCAGATGGGTCTCGAGGTTAAAGAATAATATTAATCCTGTGGGAGAGTAGGGAACTATTCGCTCGCACCACAATTTTTATGAAACACTCTAAACGCTATTCCGCTGTTTCGACCAAAATCGACAGCACAAAAGCTCTCACTCTTGCTGATGGCATCGCCCTCATCAAAGAGTCCCCGGTAAAATTCGACGCTGGTGTTGAAATCCACGTTCGTCTCGGCATTGATCCATCAAAGTCCGACCAAATTGTTCGTGGTACAGTCGTGCTTCCACACGGTTCTGGTAAAACGAAAAAGGTGATTGCCTTTGTTCCATCAAGCCTCGAAGCAGACGCAAAAGCAGCTGGTGCTGACATCATCGGTACAGATGATGTCATCAACGAAATCAAGAACACCGGTAAATGTTCGTTCGATGTTGCTGTTGCAACCCCTGACATGATGAAAAAGATTGGTGTGATCGCAAAAATTTTGGGTCAACAGGGTCTCATGCCATCTCCAAAGACTGAGACAGTTGGCACAGATGTGAAGAAAATGATCTCTGAACTCAAAGGTGGCAAAGTCGCATATCGTTGTGATGACGGTGCTAATGTTCACTTGCTTGTTGGCAGAGTTTCGTTCGCACCTGAGCAACTGACTGCAAACATTACTGCTGCTATCGAATCCATCACCAAAGCAAAACCGTCTGAGTCAAAAGGTATTTACCTCAAGAGCGTGGTCATTGCTTCCAGCATGGGTCCCGGCATCAAAGTCTCATTGTAAAAACTTTTACACCCGCTTGAAGGCGGGTGTTTTTGTTTACCACGTCGTTCACGAACGACGTGGTTTTTGTGCAGCGGAACTACTGAAGAGGTAACAGCGGGCGGGACCAATGCGGGTTTCCTAGACGAAGCGCAGCAGTGCATCAGTATGCCAATGATGTACTGCGAGCACGGCTAGGGAAGCATTGGTCCGAAAGCTCGCGTATGTTATACTCATTGAATATGAAGCGACCTTCTTGGGACGATTATTTCATGGCGATTGCACGCATTGTCGCGACGCGCGGCACATGTGATCGTTTATATGCCGGCGCTGTTTTGGTGAAAGATAAACGCATCATGTCATCTGGGTACAATGGCTCTCCTCCAGGGCTCCCACACTGTGATGACGTTGGTCACTTGCTCGAAGAAGGGCATTGCGTGCGCACCATTCACGGCGAGCACAACGCGCTTTTGCAAGCAGCAGTGATTGGCGGTGGTTCAACAAAAGGCTCCACAATGTATTCTGTCTATAGCCCATGCATTCATTGCGCGAAATATATTGCAGCAGCAGGAGTCGTGCGCGTCGTCATTGGAAAAATGTACCGCAACGCTGGTGTGCTCGAGTATCTTCAGAATGCGGGAATCGAAACTATATTGTATCAACCATCCGAACACTGGAATGATCGCGTGATAGATATTTTTCAAGCCGACATTGAAGAGCGTAAAGAAAAACCAATAACACTCACTGAAGAGAAATAATATGCGCATTGTTGGTTTAAGCGGACCAAAATTATCGGGGAAGGGG
Source organism: Candidatus Kerfeldbacteria bacterium (assembly GCA_018500015.2). Lineage (GTDB taxonomy): Bacteria > Patescibacteriota > Patescibacteriia > UBA9570 > XYC2-FULL-38-9 > AQU-09. The sequence continues at coordinate 5,003 of JAHBAR020000005.1, forward strand.
ACCATCGCACGCTACCTCATTGACCACAAACATGCTGTGGCTTTTTCGATGTCTGGCGTTCTTTCTGACATTGCAAAACGCATGTACATGGAGAACACCCGTGCGAACCTCATTGCAATCGCAACAGGTTTACGTTCACAGTTTGGGCAAACGATTTTGGCCGAAGTGCTCGCAAAAGACATTGCGCGTTCTCAGAATGAACTCATAGTTATCGATGGTATTCGTCTCAATAGCGAGGTGGATATTTTTTCTAAGCTCACAGGGTTTGAGTTGTGGTACGTCGATGCATCTGTTGAAGAGCGTTTTCAGCGCGCAAAAATGCGTGGTGAAAAAGTTGAAGAGACGACGATGACATTTGAAGAGTTTGTTGCGCAAGAGTCGGCTGTGACTGAAAAAGAAATTCAATCCTTACGCTTGCGCGCTCAACACGTGCTTGACAATGTGACCTCAATGGATGATTTGTATCAGGAAATCAACACGCTTCTATGAGCGAGAATACGTGGCCAATCTATTTTGCTGAGAACTTGATTGTTGGCAATCTCAACTCTTCTGTTGCGGTCGCAACACTCTGGACGCCAAAAGAGGCGTTTGGTAAGCGTTTGAAAGCGGATAGCTACTGCGTCATGGGTCAGTTGTATTCCAACGATGGAATCAACGCTATTTTGCGTAACACACTCGCACGCCCACAAATTCGAACAATCATTCTATGCGGACAAGATAAGATTGCTTCCGCAGATTCGCTTACGTGCTTGGTGAACAATGGCATCAACGAAAAGGGGGAGGTAATAGGCAAAATTGAGTCACGCGTTGAAAAAGAAATCCCAAAGGAAGCGGTTGATCTCTTTCGTGCGAATGTCAAAGTCGTTGATATGCGTGGCGTGCTCAAGGTGGAAGAAATTCAAGCGGCAATTGATGCGGCTCAAGCTGACAATGCACCTTGGGCTGAACCACAGATGTTTCCTGAGCCAGAAATTTCTGCGGACTGGTTTCCATCGGAAAATTCAACGTATACATTCCGTGGTAAAACTGTTGCACATGTGTGGCCCAAAATTTTGCACAGCATCATGCGTTTTGGTGAAGAAAAAATGACGCACTACAGCACCAAGCAAAAAGAGTTGTGGAATGTGGTTGCTGTCATCACCGACGAAGACCCAGAACATATTGAGTGGGCACCCTATTTTAATTTTACAAAAGAACATTTCGAAGGATACAAACCGCAAGTGATGACTGCGGAACCTGTACCGTCGCTTGCGTACACCTACGGCATTCGTTTACGCGATCATAATGGTGTCAACCAAGTGCAAAGCATCATTAAAAAAATCAAAGAAGAATATTTTACACGTCGTGCTGTTGCTGTGCTTTGGAATGTTGCCATTGATGACGACTCAACGCATCCGCCGTGTCTGACTGTTGTGCAAGCTGCAGTGAAATACGACAAGTTGTATCTCACATGCTATTTGCGTAGCAACGACATGTTCCGCGGATGGCCAGAAAATATTTTGGCGTTCCGCACTATGCAAAAAGAGATTGCAGACGCTGTTGGTCTTCCTATGGGCCCACTTACGTCGATTTCTGAATCAGGACATGTGTATGAAGAAAGTTATGTGCAGGTGAAAGAAGTGATTGATCAAGCGTATCCAAAATTGCCATGTGAACAAGATCCTCGAGGCAACTATGTGTTGAAGGTAGATAAAACAAAACAAGAGATTCAAGTCATCCACATGTCACCTGAGGGTCGTAAAATTGGCATGTACAATGGCACCACAGCGATGGGTATTTTTAATGATATTGCCAATAATGGCGGTATCTCTGTTTTTGTACACGCGCTCGATCTCGGTGCTGAACTGCAAAAAGCTGAAATTGCCTTAAAGCTTGGTATTGAGTACACACAAGACCGTCCATTGCCATTAACAAAAGAAAGCTTAAAATAATATGCCAGGAACTTTTATCGTGTTTGAAGGAGGAGAGGGAAGTGGGAAGACGACGCATGCAAAGTTGCTCGCCGATTTTTTGCGCGCACAAGGTAAAACAGTAACGCTTACACTTGAACCGGGCGGTACGCAATTTGGTACAGCAATGCGCGGATTGATTTTATCTAAAGCTGAATATGATTTGACGCCGCGCGCAGAGCTGCTCTGTTTTCTTGCTGCGCGTGCACAACATGTTGCCGAGGTTATTCAACCTCGGCTTGAAAAAGGGGAGATTGTTATCTGTGATCGTTTCTCTGGTTCAACATTTGCGTACCAACTCGGTGGACGCAGTCTTCCTCAACCTGAGCTTGTGAAAGCGATGGAAGCGTACGCACGCATGGATTTGAAGCCAGATGCAGTTGTGTACCTTGATATTGATCCTGAGAGTGGCATTATGCGCAAAAAACAAGGCGGCCAAGAGCTTGATCGTCTTGATTCTGAAGCGCTGCAGTTTCACCAAAATGTTCATCAATACTTTTTACAACTCGCACAAGAGGAAAACTGGATTACAATTCCAACGGAAGGTGGAACGCAACAAGAAAACCAACAGCGCATTCGTGATGCTGTCTCATCACTTTTTAATAAATAAAATATATGCAGGTACGAATTCAAAAACTTGATCCACACGCAACACTTCCAAACTACGCACACACTGGTGATGCTGGTATGGATGTCTATAGCAATGAAGATGTCACATTGGCTCCCCAGGAGCGTCGTGCTATTAAGACGGGGATAGCGATGGGAGTGCCTGAGGGTTACGTGGCGCTTGTGTGGGACAAAAGTGGTCGCGCACTCAAAGAAGGTCTCACAACAATGGCTGGGGTCGTTGATGCTGGATACCGTGGCGAAGTCATGATTGTGATGTTGAATACCAGCTCCACAAACGCTGAAATAAAAAAGGGACAGAAGCTTGCACAGATACTTGTTCAACCAGTCGCATCACCAGAACTTGTAGAAGTTGATTCGCTTGATGAAACAGATCGATCCACAGGTGGTTTTGGTAGCACAGGTTTATAAGTAGGGGGCTATTTCAGCCCTCTTTTTTGCATTCTCTTATGTGTCGCACAAGATATGTTTTACGACACTTGTATAAAACAAAAGCATTGAAAAAGCAGCTTTTGTGCGGCTCGTTATCTGTCTATGTGCTACTTCTCTTTAAAGTATGCTCTGTCTGTATATCGCGCATCGAAATATATAAGCTTGTCTGTATGCACTGTTCCTGAAGCAACCGATGAGGCAAAATTATATAGCTGCGTGTGTAGATCTAAACCGGCATCGACATACACTCTAAATGTGTTGTTTTTGTCCTGAGTGACTACGTGAAGCTCTTTTGACACCATACTGTAGTCGCATGGCACGCTCACCGAAACCTGCTGCCAGCGCATCGTTGGTAATGTTGAATTTACGTTCTGATTCCCTTGGTGTAACTCTTGTTGCTTTATGGCATCAAGTGCATCTAAGCTTTGGTCGATTGTGAGCTCGCCGTTTTTGAACTGAGTTTGAATCTCCAGCTTTTGTTGTTTGAACTCATTTGACACAGAACCTTCAATCTCATCTTCAAAAATTTGCTGCATCACATACTGAAGTTCCTGACATTCTACTTTTGGAAATATGAATTCTGAAACTGTGAGCCCAGTGTCCTTTTGAAATGTATCATAGACAGTGAGTATGTATGCAACATAATTTTTTGATGTTGCAAGCTCGCCAACAGTAAGTTCCGTGCGATTTTCATCGGTGATATGAGGCAAATTTGTTGGAAGGCTCTCAGCGCCGTTTACATACTCCGTCACAACACCCTCCCTATCCACTAAGTAGTGCGCATTATTGGCTGCCTCAGTGGCGACCCATACAATTGACGGTACGCGTTCATGCACAGTTACTGAAAGATGGTTAGGTAGCTTTGTTGAAATTTCGATGCTGTCGATAGCAAACGTTGTGCCAAATTGTTTCGTGATCGCTGAGCGCAAAGCGGAGGGTGAAAAATATGGATATGAGCGCGTCGGCAACACAATAAAACGATGTGAGTCAAGGTATGTGTTGACCGCTTCAATAAGTTGGTCATGCGGAATATATGTAGTATGCGCAACTGTCACGTCGCTGAGATAAAAAAATGAGCTGCGGATGGTGATGTACCAAATCAAAAAGAAAACACCCACGACTGTACCAACGGCTGCGAACAGATCAGACGCAAGCATTTTCCAAATCGGTATACGTTCACCAATTTTCTTTTTACGAGAAAAAAACGGATTGGAGTTCCGTCCTGTTGAACGTGAGTATTTTTGTGTTGTAAGCCTTCCAGGCATCCTCAGTAGTGTAGCAGAAATACACAAAATATGGTATAGTATGAATCATGAATTACGAAAGAAAAACTGTTCAGATGCATTCCGGCAGCACTGTTTCTTATATAGTTTCTAAAGGAAATTTAGCTAAAACACCAATACTTTTTCTTCACGGCTGGGGTGGAAGCGCTGAGTCATTTACTGCACAATTGCTGCCAGCGCTAGAGCAGGAGAGTAATGATCATCCCCCACTCTATGCATTGGATTTTCCGGGATTTGGTCAAAGTCCAGAGCCTGCTGCGGCATGGACCGTGCAAGAGTATGCTGATTGTGTTGTGGAATTTACTCAAGCGCTCAATCTTCAAAAAGTGCATGTAGTATGCCACTCTTTTGGTGGTCGCATTACTCCTCTACTCCTCACTCAATACCCTGAACGTTTTGTGAGTGCTGTATGTATCGCGCCAGCTGGTGTGTATCATGAAAATGCAACGGCGCAACGTATGGCGCGATTAAGTAAAATAGCAGGGCGCTTTGATACTATGCCGGCGGTTTCTTTCTTGATGCGCGTGGTGCGTTCTTTTGTTCGCAAGCTTGTTGGTGCGAACGATTATGCGGCAACCTCGGGCGTGATGCAAGAGACGTTTAAACATGTTGTCGCATCAGATGTCACGCCAGTACTTTCACGCATTACTCAACCCGTCACACTTTTTTTTGGACGCAATGATACGTACGTACCTGTTAGTGACGCACAAGTATGGCACGATGCAATTCCACAATCGACACTGACTATTTTTGAAGATGGTCGACATGGTTTGCAATACACGCACGCAGCTCAAATCGCTCACGCTATTTCAACACTTGTATGATCTACATTCTCCTCGCGCTCGCTTTGTGTAAAACGCTGTACTGGCTCTATGTATGGCAATTGAAAGAATATCGACTTGATCGCATGCGTGATTTTTTGAGTACGCACACTGGCAGGCACAAGGTATGGAGAAATGTTTTTTCAGTTGCTGATATTGTTCTTCTCATCGTCAGTCTTTTGCTCGCATCGAGCCTTTCCCCCCTACTGAGTATTCTATGGGGCATTGTCTGCGGTGCTGAAGTGCTTATGTACATCCTCGCGCGCTCTTCATTCAAGCCTCGGTTTACAGCAAAAGCGCTTCTGGTTATCGCTCTCACGTTTTTCATCACGTTTTTCATCGCACAGATGAGTCGAGTTTCCGCGTTTATGCTCTTTGTGTTTACTCCTCTGCTTGTGCCGTTTATTGTCACGGCAATCATTCTTTTATTTAATCCTCTCTCTCGCATTGCGCGTGGAGTTGTTATTTCTATCGCAAAACAACGTCTTGAACAGATGAAGGAAAAACCAATCGTAGTAGGCATTACAGGAAGTTTTGGTAAAACGACAACAAAAGAATATTTAAAAACTATTCTTTCAGAAAAATTCCGCGTGATGATAACGCCCGCGCATGTCAACGTGGATATTGGTGTTGCGCGTGCAATTTTGAAGTTGCTCAAAGATGATACACAGGTGTGTATTGTTGAAATGGGCGCATATCGTCAAGGTGAGATTGCTGCGATTTGTCGTATGGTAAAGCCGCACATTGGTATTATCACGGCGATTGCTGATCAGCATCTCAGTTTGTTTGGCGATGTGAAAATAATTCAACAAACAAAAGGTGAGCTCATTCAAGCGTTGCCTGAAGATGGATTGTGCGTTGTGAATCAAGATTTTATTCTTGCTACCGAAGCAGCAAAGTTGTGGTCAAAGGCACCGGTGTATACGTACAGCACCAATCGACCGGCAAATATCACAGTAAGCGAAGTTGAAGCAAAACGAAACGCTGTTCAAGCACGGTATCGTGGTAAGCGTTTGAATTTTTCATTCACAGCGCCAATGCATGGCAAGCACTTGTTGAGCAATGTACTCGCGGCTATTACTGTCGCTGAACACCTTGGACTTTCACAAGAAGAGATTGTTCGAGGACTTGAAAAAATAGATACCCTTGAAGGTACAATGCAGCTTGTGACGGGCAAAACAGGCGCAACCGTAATTGATGACCACTACAATAGTAATCCAGAAGGGTTTACTGCAGCGCTTGAATATCTGAACACATTTAATGGTCAACGAAAAATTGTCGTAACACCTGGGATGCTCGAACTTGGCACTGCTTCTGCTGAGCGTCACCATGATGTTGGAAAAGCAATTGCCGATAACGCTGATGTATGCATTATCACCAAAAAAGATTTTGCTCAAGATATTATTACTGGAATCGAGACATCTGCTCGTCGTATTGAATTCCATGTGTGTTCCTCGAGTGAAGAAGCTGTTGGGCTTATTGAAGGGACGAGTGAGAAAGATTGCATTTTGCTTGAGGGCCGTTCAACAACTCCAATTATCAATGCGTTGATTTAGTATGCCTCGACTTCTTTCAACAGACGCTTCGCCAAACACAACACCACATGATGCGTTGCGTTCTATTGTGCAGATTCTGAATCCATGGACGCTATCTCGAAAAAATACACGTCATGTAGATGAAGTACAACGTTTTTTTGTGGAGAGTTTTGGAACGCAGAATGTGTTTACGTTTTTGCGTGGTCGTAGCGCACTCTCACTTACTCTTGAAAGTCTTGGCATCACCTCAGGCGATGAAGTATGCATTCAAGCATTCACCTGCGTTGTAGTTCCGAACGCTATTACCGCTCTCGGTGCAACGCCTGTGTATTGCGATGTTGATGACAGTTATAATCTTACTGCAGATAGCATTCACGAAGTACTGCAAAAGCATCCTCGACTCAAGGCTGTGGTTGTCCAACACACATTTGGTGTTGCGGCTGATATGGATGCTATTGTGGCTTTGTGCAAAGAAAAAAACCTTCTCCTTATTGAAGACTGTGCGCACGCACTCTATAGCACATATAACAATAAGCTCCTTGGAACGTTTGGAGATGCAGCTATTTTTTCTTTTGGTCGTGACAAAGTTATCTCTTCTGTGAACGGTGGTGTAGCTGTCCTTCGCTCCCCTGCTGCTGCAGAAAAGATGAAAATGCTTATTCAAGAAAAAGTGATTCATATCCGCACAGCAGATGTGTATAAGCATCTTCTCCACCCATTTGTTTTTGAAGTTGGCAAAATCCTTTTTGAGTTCCATCCAGCCTTGTGCAATGGTTGGATTGAGATTTTTAAACATACACGCTTAATCCCCCTTGTTGTTACTGAGAAGGAAAAAGAAGGAGCGCAAGAGGTGCATTATCACCTGCCCAACCCTCTCGCCTACCGCGCTCTTGTGCAGCTGCGGTCTATTAGAACAACTCTTGCGCATCGAGCAGATATTTCAAAAGTCTACGCTGGATTGTTGCCGATAGATACTTTTTTTCCTCAACACATCCCTTCATACGCATCAAGTTCGTTATTGCGATATACCATTCACCATGAACAGATCCCTCAGATTGAAGGTGAGCTCAAAAAGCACGGCGTATATCTTGGTCATTGGTATGACACTGCGATTGCGCCTAAAGATACCTCTCTTGAAGGAGCAAAATACACTGTAGGTATCTGTCCAAAAGCAGAAAAATTAACCATGAGTATCGCAAACCTACCGACACATCTGTCTATTACTGAAGATGATGCGCGGATGATTGCTGATGTCATACTCAAAAATAGCAAAAAAGTATGAACACATATCGTATTCAGGAAAATTTGCCTGTTGACCAATGGGAAGATTTTCTTTCTCAACAGCCCTTTGCTCCTTTTTTGCAGTCGGCTCACATGGAGAAGCTGCATCAAGAGCTCCATGATAAAACATGGCGCATTGCTGTGATGCAGAATGATCAGTGTGTCGGTGTGTGTTTCGCAACGCTTGTCACCGCTCGTCGTGGGTGGTATCTCTATATTCCGTACGGTCCAGTGATTGTTCCAGAACATATGGATTCATTACCTCAACTCATGGAGTATCTTAAAGAGTTTGCCCGAAAAGAGCGCGCTGATTTGATTCGATGTTCCCCGTTTGTAGAAAACACTCCAGAAAATCAAGATCGCTTCGCAGCTCTCGGTTTTCAGAAAGCGCCAATGCATGTGCTTGCTGAGCACCTCTGGCTTCTTGATCTCGTTCAAGATGAAGAATCGCTTCTTAGAGGAATGCGTAAGACGATGCGCAATCTTATTAAGCGTGCAGAAAAAGATGGTGTAACGATTTCGACCTCACAAAACCCAGAAGATATTGAGAAGTTTATTAAAGTGCACAAAGAAACCGCATCACGCCATGGCTTTACGCCGTATACCAATAGTTATTTTCGTGCACAGGCCAAAGCGTTCTTGCCGCATGACCTTGGCATGCTGTATTTTGCGCATTTTGAAGGAAAAATTATCAGCGCAGCATTTATTATGTATTACGGCGATAGTGGTTCGTACCATCATGGTGCTTCGCTTTCAGAATACAACAAAATCCCCGCTTCATATCTGCTGCAGTGGCAAGCAATTCAAGAAGCAAAACGTCGAGGCAAGCGCATCTACAATTTTTGGGGCATTGTTCCTGAGTCACAGTATCAATCTCGCTTTCTGAAGCGCGCACATCCGTGGATTGGCCTTTCAAAATTCAAAACAGGCTTTGGTGGCAGAGAGTATCTTCTTCTCCATTGCCAAGATTTACCTCTCACAAAAAAATACTACCTCACGCGCGCCATCGAAACTCTCCGTAAAATGAAACGCGGATATTAATATGTTGTACGGAGATGCTGGTTGGGAAAAATCGTGGAAATCATTTGAAGATAGCGGGAATATTGGTATTACGCATGTCACGAATCCAGCTTTATTCAAAGAAATTGACAAGGCCTTGAGTGAGCAAACAAATGCTACTCTTCTTGATATTGGTGCTGGCTCAAATTCTTTAGCACTTTCTTTTTTATACGAAAAAAAAGGTCGAACTCAACTTGTAGATACATGGATTTCAGTTGAAGGTTCTAAAGAACTCATTCGTGAAAGTAAAAAAAATATTGAAGAACATGATACAGATGAAAAAATATCCCTTATCCCTCATCACGTTGAAGCCGCGAATCCGCTGCCACTTGAAGATCATTCTATAGACATCGCACTTTCTCGTCACATGTTGATGCATTTGTCTACTATAGACTTACACGCTCATATGAAAGATTTGCGCCGAGTGTTAAAAAGTAATGGAGTGTACATTGCTGCAATTCTGAATCCAGAGTATGAACAATGGAAACGAGCACAAGCCGGTGAAGTTGTTTTAATAAATGACCAGCAGTATGAATATTCTTTTTTACCAAAAGAGGCGCCTGGAAACCACACATTTATTCAGCACTTTAAAGATCGCTCGACTCTTGAAAAGATATTTTCTGAATCATTTACAATCAAAAAAATAACTGAGTGTTTTCCGGTTTCAGATGAGTTCAAAAAAACTCACGCACGCTACTATATGAAAGATACGCCAATGACTCTAGTATACGTTTTACAACCATTACCATAACCTTATGCCTACAATCTCGGAACTCAAAAAACAATCTGGTGCAAAATACTTCGTATCATTTTTTGGAAAAACCTCAGTTCCAGTGACTGCGCCTGATTATCAGCTAATGAAAAAAATTGCTGCGTATGTTGTTGAACATGGCAGCGGAGTAATTCATGGTGGCTACACAGGCGGCATGATGGAGGCTGTAAGCTTGGGCGCACAAGAGGTCATTGCTCAAAAAGGTTTGTCGCAGCATTATGACATCGGCGTGCTCCATGCTTTGCACGATCTCACACACGGTCAACGTACGCTCAATAGCGTATTCACCGATGCCATGCCAGACACGTTTGATCGCTTACGTGCAGTGGTTAGTGGTGACGTCAACATAGTCTGCTCTATTGGTGGCGATGGCACAGAGCTCGAGGCTTCATATGTGTTTTCAGAAAATACATTTGCAGAAAAACCAACGCCATTGATTTTTGTACAAACAGAAACAGGTACACAGTGGAGTGAAATCATCGATACAAAAATTCGAGTACTTTCGCACGATCAAAAAAGTAGAGCCGATTTTCCATGGCTCTACTTCGCGCACTCCTTTGAAAAGTGCATTCACATTCTCAACTCCCTACTTTTTCGGTAGGATCTTCTCTACCCCACCCATGAACGGTCGCAAGACTTCTGGGATAGTAATAGTTCCGTCTGCGTTCTGATAGTTTTCTAATATAGCAATCGGTGTACGTGAAAGTGCGACAGCTGTGCCATTGAGTGTATGAACGTACTCTTTTTTACCTTCTGCATTCACGTGCTTAATGTTTAAACGACGCGCTTGAAAATCCGTGCAGTTTGAGGTTGATGTGATCTCTCCCCAGTCGTTTTTCATCGGCATCCATGCTTCAAGGTCATACTTGCGATATGCTGGTCCACCAAGATCACCTGTGCAAATATCGACAACGTGGTATGGGAATCCTAAACCTTGTGCAATTTCTTCTTCGATTTGGCGCAACTCTTCGTGCAATGTGTCAGATTGTTCTGGCGCGCAAAAAATAAACATCTCTACTTTCGAGAATTGATGGACGCGATATAATCCGCGTGACTCTTTGCCGTATGCGCCTGCTTCTGTGCGGAAACAATGTGAAAGGGCAACAATCTTTTTTGGTTTTTCCAACTCTCCTTGAGCAAATGTATGATCACGGTAATATCCCGCAACAGTGATTTCAGCCGTTGCAATAAGTGAAAGATCAGTCCCTTCAATAGAATAAATCTGCGTTTCATCGCCGCGTGGTTGATAGCCTGTGCCCATCAAAATTTCTTGGCGTGCAAGATCAGGAGTGAGCATTGGGGTGTACCCATGCTTCACGCAGACAGACATTGCGTACTGAATAAGAGCAAGTTCGAGCAACGCCGCTTCATTTTTGAGATAATAAAATCCTCTACCAGACACTTTTGCTCCAGTTTCAAAATCAAGAATATCGAGCTCTTGTCCCAAAGTTACGTGGTCTTTTGGGGTAAAGGTAAACTGCGTAGGCTCTTTAAAGCGAGAAATTTCTTTGTTCTGTGTGTCATCGGTTCCTACTGGAGAATCAGGGTGCGTTCGATTCGGTACCTGCATGAGCAAATCCAAAAATCTTCCTCGCACAGCCTCTGTCTGCGTCTCAAGATTAGCAATTTGTTCTTTGAGCTCTTTCCCCTTCTCTACATACTGAAGCTTCTCTTCCTTTGGTGCTTTTTGAATAGCTTCGGCGTTGGCATTTTTTGCAGCGCGAGCAGCATCTAACCCTTGGGTGAGTGTTCGCACTTCAGTATCAAGTAAAAGAAGTGAGTCAATATCAACATTCACTCGACGATTTACGCAATTCTTTTTGACCTCTTCAATGTTGTTTCGAATGTATTGAATGTCTAGCATAGTCAATTGAATTACAATCCTAACTCTGCTGCGCGTTCTTGCATAGCCTTGAGACAAATCTCAACGGCTTCATCGAATGGAATGCCTGTAAGTGCCTCACATTGTGAAAGCATTGTTCTATCAACGCCACGCGCAAATGATTTGTCTTTTATTTTTTTCTTGAGCGAAGAGAGCTTCACTGAAGCTAGTTTTTTGTCGGGTTGCACGAATGCGCACGCAGAAATCAAGCCAGTGATTTGCTCTAAGGATTTTAGTGCTTTTGACATCATCGTTTTTGGCTCAAGATTATGCTGATGGTTGTGCTCGCGAACAGCATCCACGATCAATGGATGAACGTTGAGATCTTGTAACATCTGTGCACCGACAATACTATGGCGATCGATCTCAGGCGCTTTTTCATAATCAACATCGTGCAACACGCCAGCAATCTCCCAGTTTTCAGGCTGTGCTGCGCTGAGACGTGTGCCAAGTGCGCGCATAATAATACCTGTTGCCCGATTATGTCGACGTAGATTTTCATCGGTGATATTCTCGAGCATGAGCGCTAGAGCTTTTTCGTATGTGATTCCAGCGTCAAACGTCTCAGTAGATTTATCAGCGTCTGTGCTTGTTGTTTGGGCTTCTGACGAGTTTTGTTGTGTAGATTCATTCTTTGGACGAAGCAACGGAAACGCAACGCATTCACGAATTGGCTTGTCCATGAGGAATGAGAACAAGCGCTCAGAGACACCAAAACCACAGGTTGGTGGCATGCCCACCTTGAGCGCAGCAACAAAATCAGCATCGTGCATCTGCGCTTCATTATCACCTGCTTCGCGCATTTTTGCCTGTTCCTCAAAACGTTCTTCTTGGTCAAACGGATCGTTGAGCTCGCTGTAGCCATTCCCCTGCTCGCTACCCGCGACAAGCACTTGGAAGCGCTCGACTAATCGTGGATCCTCTGGTTTGCGTTTTGAAAGTGGCGACACTTCAACTGGGTGGTTGATTAAAAACGCTGGTCCGCCAATTTTTTTGCGGCAGACTTTCCACAGCGTATCAATCATGCGACCGCGCGTGTTTGTTTCTGGATTTAATCCCAACTCTTTGCATTTTCGTTGAAGTTCTTCATTAGAAGCATCAAGAACATTGATACCAAGTTCGTTTTGGACAGCCTCTACATAATCTATCTCCTTCCATGGTTGGTCAAAATTGACCTCAAAACCACGGATAGTGAATTGCAGCCTGCCAAACGCTTGCATAATACAGTGCTTGTACATGCGCTCAACGAGCTTCATGCCGTCGCGATAGTTTGCGTAGCCCCAATAGAACTCCATTTGTGTGTAATCTTGGAGGTGCTCTGGTGAAATACCTTCATTGCGAAATTGTCTTCCGAGCTCAAATGTTTTGTCAAAACCTGCAACCATCAGTCGTTTTTGCCACAGTTCGCCCATTGAAATGCGTAAATACAAATCAATATCAAGTGCGTTGTGATGAGTGATAAAGGGTTGAGCGTCTGCGCCGCCCGGAGTTGATTCTAGGACAGGTGTTTCCACCTCAATAAAACCTTCTTCAACTAAAAAAGATCGCATTGCGTTCCAAAAACGACTTTTGCGCACGAGCATCTCGCGCATTTCAGGGCGCATAATCATGTCAACATACCGTTTGCGAAATCGCGTCTCTTCGTCTTGAATGCCGTGCCATTTGTCTGGAAGTCCGGCTACAGATTTTGTGAGCATTATAGCGTCAGAAACCATTACAGACTCCTCACCTTTTTGGGTGATAAAAGCTGTGCCTTTAACTTGAACAATATCTCCAACATCAAAAAAGTCTTCGACAAATGTATATAATTTTTCGCCAGCTGTATCATGTGAAAAAACGAGCTGAATCGTGCCCGTATGATCTTCAAGCTGCATAAACATCAGCTTGCCGTGGCCGCGTTTGAGACGTAAGCGACCAGCAACGGTGTGCTTCGCGCCACTCTGTTGAAGAGTCGAAAATTCGGCACGGAACTGAGCAATGGTGATGCTGCGATGGCCATGTGGTAAAAATGGGTCTATGCCAATCTCGCGCAAACGAGTGACCTTCTGTTTGCGTAAGTCGTGTTCGTTGAGTTCTGTCATATTACACTATCGAAATGATTTCAAATGGAACTTCACCTGTGGGTGTTTTTACGTTGACCTTGTCGCCAACTTCTTTGTTGAGGAATCCTTCACCAAACGGTGATTCGTTGGAGATTTTGAAAGAGGCAGGATCTGCTTCTGACGAGCCAACGATCGTATACGATGTTTTTGCTTTCGTTGATGTATTTTTCACTTCAACTGTGGAACCAATTTGAACCACTTTTGTGTTTTTTTTGTGAGCGATCACTTCAACATTTTTAAGCATTTGCTCAAGTTCAAGAATACGACTTTCAACAAATCCCTGCTCTTCTTTTGCCTCGATATATTCTGCATTTTCAGAGAGATCACCAAGCTCTTTGGCATCAGCAATGCGCTCGGCAATTTCCTTGCGTTTTGTGGTTTTCAACTCATCCAATTCATCTTGCATTTTCTTCAGCCCATCTCCTGTAACAAAGTTTTTTTTCGTATTCATAAAAAAGTCGAAATTTTCACTATATGGTTATAGAGTGTATGGGAAGGAGATAAAGGTGTCAAGACACGAAGCTTGTTAATCGAGCTTCTTTTTTAAGATTTCTGTTACCACTTGCGGGTTCGCCTTACCTTTTGAAGCTTTCATCACCTTCCCAACCAAGAACATCAATGCTGCTTGCTTCCCTGCTTTATAATCGGCAACACTCTGTGCGTTTTCATTCAGCACTCCCGAGATATATCTTTCAAGTTCGTCACTATCCGAACTCTGTTCAAGATTATGTTCACGCATGATGTCAGAAGGGTCGCCACCTGTCTCAAACATAATTTGTAAAATCTGTTGTGCTGCAGATGAATTTACTTTTTTCTCGTAGACCAATGCGAGAAGTTCTGCAAAATTTTCAGCAGTGATTTTTATATCCACAAAAGCGGTGTTTGTTTTGTTGCACAATTTGAAGAGTTCAGACGAAATCCAGTTGCAAGTGAGTCGAGAAAGTGTGCTGCTATATGTTGCCAACATCTCTTCCCGTGATCCTTCTGTTGAATCGAGCTGGCTCAACCAGCTGCGCAACTCTGAGATTGTATCTTCAAAAAATTCTGCTACAGCTGTATCAGCACACAACACTTTTGCATCTGAAAAACTCAATCCAAACTCACTCACAAAACGCATACGTTTTGGTGTCGGCAGCTCTGGAATTGAGCGCCGCACATTGGCAATATACTCATCTGAAAGCGTGAGTGGTGGCACATCTGGTTCCGGAAAATAACGATAATCAGCAGCATCTTCTTTTGTACGCTGCAAGACTGTTACACCCTTTGCATCATCCCAACCACGTGTCGTTGTTTTTTCTGGTGCTTGATGCTCGTTCCAAAGTTGCGTTTGACGTTCGATTTCATACGCAATGGCCCGCTCAATAGAACGAAACGAGTTAATATTTTTAATCTCTGTTTTTGGATACAATGCTGTATCGCCGACTGGGCGCAGCGAGATGTTTACATCACAACGCATGTGTCCTTTTTCCATATCGGCTTGCGAGGCACCAATGTAACGGGCAATCTGTTGGAGCTCCATCGCAAACGCTTTTGCTTCTTGTGGAGTGCGCATGTCGGGCTTTGTGACAAGTTCAGCAAGAGGCTGGCCAGAACGATTAAAATCAACAAGTGTGCGACCTTGCGCGTCGTGTTTGAGTTTGCCAGAATCCTCTTCTATATGTAGACGTTCAATGGCAATGCGTTTTACGTTCACATCGTCAGTAAGAATATCAATATAACCGTCGTGGCCGAGCGGGTAGTCAAATTGCGAAATCTGGTAGCCACGAGGCAGATCAGGGTAAAAATAATTTTTGCGATCAAATTTCATCCAGTTACGTACATGTAAATTGAGCGCGAGTGAGAGTTTCGTGGCAAGACGCACGCCTTCAGCATTCAGTACTGGCAACACGCCGGGCTGTCCGGTGCAAATTGGACAAATCACCGAATTTGGCTCTGCTTCTTCAGTGTTTGCGCAACGGCAGAACATTTTTGTTTCCGTGTTGAGCCGCAAGTGGATTTCAAGACCGATAATCGCTTCGTATGTCATGGCGATTAGTATACTTTATAGTAGAATTTGAATCAAAGAAATTCGCCTAATGCGGACTGTGAAAATTTATCAGCTCTGCTCGCTAAGCGCTCGTCCTACGGCGCGACCCATAGCCCACGACGCTGTTAAGTTGAAACCACCGGTGTAGCCGTCAACATCAAGAATCTCGCCAGCAAAATACAGACGTGGCGAAATTTTTGATTCCCCTGTTTTTGGATCCACTTCACTGAGCCTTACTCCGCCGGCTGTTACAAACTCTTCCCCGGCAGACCTGCCGATAGCATGGACTGTCATGTGCTTAAGGAAATGTGCCGCATGCATGAGCTGCTGCTTGCTCACTTGTGCACACATGGTCTGTAGTGGCAGTTGGTTTGCGCCACCGATTGCATCAACGCACGATTGCGGTAAAAAAAGATGTAGTGCGTTTTTAAATTGTTGTTTTGGGTGCGCTTCGCCGTAGGTTTTGAGTCGCTGAATGATTTGCTCTTGCGAAAGTTCAGGAGCAGCATCTATAGAAAGGGCAAGCGGCTGTTCTTTCGTGTAATGCGTAAACGCGACTTGTGATGAGAGCGCAAATACCGCAGGGCCACTAATGCCACGATGCGTGAAAACGATTGGACCAGTTGCAAAAATTTTTTTGTTATCAGCAACAGATATAGTGATGCGCTGCAATGAAACGCCGGATATATCTCTCACCCACTCCTCAGAAAGTAAAAAGGCGTTCAAGCTTGGCGCAAGAGGCGTAATAGTGTGCCCAAGCTTTTCAGCAAGCGAGTATCCGTCGCCTGTGGAGCCAGTATGGCGATACGCTTGGCCACCAAGTGCTAGCACTACCGCGTCGCATTGATATGAAGCAAGTTTTGTTTTTACCACGTACCCTTTTTCAGATTTTTCAATACCCACAACACCCTCTTTAAAATGAACGTCGACTTGATGCTCTCTAAACAAGCGTACAAAAACGTCTACAATATCTTGTCCTATATCAGAAACTGGAAACACGCGCATGTCCACCTCTCTTTTTAGAGGAACGCCGTGCTCTTCAAAATAGGCTCTAATTTGGCTCGGACCAAAGGCGTAGAGGGCGTTTTGAAGGAATTTTGCACCTCGAGGGTACTTAGTTAGGAGTGTTCGAACGTCTTCAATTCCAGAAGTAACGTTGCACCTACCACCCCCAGAAATAGCTACTTTTACGCCAATTTTAGCATTTTTATCAAAAAGTACAAGATTATGCTTTGTTCCAGACTCCGCTATAGTTGCAGCAGCCATCATTCCAGCTGCGCCACCGCCTATTATTGCTATGTTCATAGTTAAATTAGGCTATTTTTTTGTGGAAAAGTCAAATGTTTGAAGAGGGTTGACGGGCTCATAAAAACCCTTTAAACTATATGCGCCATGAATGAACAATCGTTTATTTCCGGAGCAAAAGGACTCGCAGTAGCGGGCATGGTGTCAAGCTACATCTTAGGACCTCTGATCTTTTTTGGAGGATTAGGATGGTATCTGACAAGTCGTTTTGGTAATCAAGCCTTTGTTATCGGTGGAGTCGGCATCGCCTTCATCGTCAGCAACATCTTGATTATCAAAAATACGACAAAGATTACCAATTACGTGAAAAAACGTTAATCGTCCCCAAAAAGGATATGTCCGAAATTGATCACGCTGTCGACACAACCGTTGTCGAAACTGAAGCTGAGGTTCACGCAACTGAAGAAGCATACCAAGAGGTGCACACTGAAACTCATGAAGAGGAGTCTCTTATTCATGTTTCGTTAAAACCAGAAACACTCTTCAACTTAGGGCCTATCCCTGTGACCAACTCACTGTGGGTCGCCTACACTATCAGCATCGCTCTTATTGTCATCTTTGCTATTGCCGCTCGCAACCTCAAGGCAGTGCCGGGCAAATTCCAACTCTTCATCGAAACTATCATTACCGGCCTCTACAACCTTATTCACAGCCTCACAAACAACGAAAAAGTCACAAAGAGCGTGTATCCTGTATTCCTTACAACCATGCTCTTTTTGTTGTGCTCCAATCTTTTTGGCCAAATCCCTGGCCTTATGGCACTTGAATGGCACACAGGTGGACATGAAGTACATTTTTTCCGCCCTGTAACAGCTGATTATGCTGCCGTCATTGCTATCACGCTGTTCCTCTTTGTATATTGGCAGGTTACTGTTGTACGCTTTATCGGTTTCAAGGGTTTTTCCGGAAAATTTTTCAATTTTTCAGGCGTGATTCCCTTTGGAGTTGGTCTTCTCGAGATCATCGGCGAATTTGCCAAGATCATCTCACTGTCTTTCCGGTTGTTCGGTAATATCTTTTCTGAAGAAGTGCTGATCATGGTTATGCTTGCTATTGCTCCTGTTCTTGGGCCTATACCGTTTAGCCTTCTTGGCTTGCTGACCTCAGTGATTCAGGCCCTCCTCTTCCCTATGCTGATTCTCCTTTTCATGAATATGAGTATCGCAGAACATGCGAAGGGGCATCATTAAACTATCTAATTAACAAGAATAATTAACATTCTATTATGAATCCAGAAGTTGCAAAACTTTTCGCAGCAGGTCTCGCAGTCGCTCTTGGTGGCGCTTTGCCAGCCCTTGGCCAGGCAATCATGGTAAAAGCATCCATGGAAGCTGTCGGTCGTAACCCAGCAGTGAAAGATGACGTGTTCTCACGTATGATCATTGCTATGGCATTGACTGAATCCATCGCTATTTACTCATTGGTTATTGCCCTCCTTATCTTGTTCGTCTAGCGGGTAGCCACGCTGGCCTTCTCTTCATTGAGAAGATCAGACGGGTACTCACTACTCTACTTACCAACACTCTTTATGGATAAACTCATCGCGGCATTAGGCATCAATCCAACAATTCTTGCAGCACAACTCTTCAACTTTGTTGTGCTCGTGTTTTTGCTTTATAAAGTTGGTTACAAGCCAATTTTAAAATTCGTGAACGAACGCACAGCAAAGATCGAAGAGGGATTGAAAAATGCTGAGGACGCTACAAAAGCTGTACAAGATGCTCAAGCTGAACAAGCTCGTGTGATTGAAGAAGCTCGCGCAGAAGGCCGCACCATCGTGGCTAGCGCTCGTGAAGCTGCTGAAAAACAAGCTACTGAAGTGCTCGAAAAGAATGCTGCACAGGTAGAAAATATGAAGAAAAAAGCTGAGGCCGATTTGCAAGCACTTCGTACACAGATGCTCAATGAAGTTCGCGCTGAAGCTTCAGGGTTAGTTTTTTCAATTGCTGAAAAAGTATTGAAGGAAAAAGTTACGTCGTCTGAAGACAAAAAAATTGTTGAGAAGTATTTGGAGAAATAAATATGAAGATCACTGCCGCACAATATGCGCAGAGTTGGTATCAGATCTTACGCGAAAGTAAAGATCGAGATGCCGCTCTGAAACAGCTTCTCGACCACCTGCATGTGACTGGTAAGCTCAAACTCCTTCCTGAAATCGTCCGCCTGATTGGTGAGATTGAACAAAAGGAAACGGGTATGACAAAAGTTACCATCACCAGTGCTCACGAGCTCAGCAAAGCAATCATCGAAGAGCTTCTCCAAAAAACGCTCGGGCACGCAAAAGCAGATGTTGCAACACTCATCGAACCAGAGCTTATCGGAGGAGCGAGAGTGCGAACGCAAGACGAACAATGGGATCTCTCAGTTCACGGACAGCTCAACGCAATGAAGAATCAAGTTATTAACAATCACTAATCATATGGCAGCTTCGAACGAATCAATTGTAGGATACCTTCAGCAAAAAATTGCAGAATACACTACATCCATCAAAAAAGAAGAAGTCGGCACAGTTGTTGAAGTGTCAGACGGCATCGTGAAGGCAACTGGCCTTGCTTCAGTGCGCTCATACGAAATGGTGAAATTTGAAAACGATGTTTTGGGTGTTGTGCTCAACCTTGAAGAAGGCATTGTTGGTATTATGGTCATGGGCGACTACACAGGCATCCGCGAAGGCATGTCGATCTCTTCGATGAACAAAATTTTGGAAGTTCCAGTTGGCGAGGCGCTGATCGGTCGCGTTGTTGATGCCCTTGGCAATCCAAAAGATGGCAAAGGCGCAATCACAACAAAGAAAACCAACCCAATGGAACGCATTGCTCCTGGTGTCATGACTCGTAAGTCTGTGCACCAACCAATGCAAACAGGTATCAAATCAATCGATGCGATGATCCCAATTGGTCGTGGCCAACGCGAACTCATCATTGGTGATCGCCAAACAGGTAAAACTGCTGTTGCAATCGACACCATTTTGAACCAAAAGGGTCAAAACATGATTTGTATCTATGTTGCAATCGGTCAAAAGGAAAACAAAGTCGCTCAGCTCGTGAATAAACTCCAAGCTGCAGGAGCTATGGACTACACGATTGTTGTTTCTGCAACTTCTTCTGAACCTGCAGCACTTAACTTCTTAGCTCCATACGCAGGTGCTGCTATGGGCGAATACTTCATGGACAACGGCAAAGATGCCCTCATTATCTATGACGATCTTTCAAAGCACGCTGTTGCGTACCGTCACATTTCCCTCATCCTTCGTCGTCCACCGGGTCGCGAAGCATATCCTGGCGATGTCTTCTACCTCCACTCTCGCCTTCTTGAACGCGCTGCAAAACTCAACGAAGACAACGGCGGCGGCTCGATGACTGCATTGCCTATCATCGAAACTCAGGCAAACGATATTTCCGCGTACATTCCAACCAACGTGATCTCTATTACAGATGGTCAGATTTTCTTGGAAACAGCACTGTTCAACAAAGGTTTCCGTCCAGCTATCAACGTCGGCTTCTCTGTGTCTCGTGTCGGTGGTAGTGCACAAATTAAAGCGATGAAGAAAGTGTCTGGCAACTTGCGTTTGGGCCTCGCTCAATACCGTGAGCTCGAGGCGTTTGCTCAATTTGGTTCTGACTTGGATGAGTCGACAAAGAAACAGATTGAACGCGGACGTCGTTTGGAAGAGTTGCTCAAACAAGCACAATACCAACCATACGCTGTTGAAAAGCAAGTGGTACAAATCTACGTCACAGGCAACGGCCACTTCGATGATCTTACTGTCGCAGCTATCCGCCCAGCATCTGACGCGCTCATCACCTTCATCGAAAACCAAGCACCTGAATTGCTTGAAAAGATTGCAAAAGATAAAGAGTTCGACGGTGCTTGGGAAGACACTCTCAAATCAACTGTTACTGACTTTAAAAAGACTCTTGATAAATCACAGTTCGTCGCATAACGCGTTGATGCCCTACCTCTATGGCACAAGCCAAAGAAATTAAACAACGGATCAAATCCATCAAAAACACCCAAAAAACCACGAAAGCGATGGAGTTGGTTTCAGGTGCAAAAATGCGCAAAGCCGTTGTTGGTGCTGTCAGCTCTCGAACTTACTCAATGCTCGCTTGGGGCATTGTTGAGCGCTTGATGCAGTATGTCGACACCACACAATATGCTCACGTGCGCTCTTTTTTTGAAGCACGCGAGATTGAAACCGGCAAAAAAACTCGCACGACCCTTGTGATGTTCAGCTCTAACCGTGGACTCTGTGGTGCCTTCAACTCCAACCTCGCAAAGATGGTTGCATCTTACGTAAGCACTCACCCGCAAGAAGAGGTTACGCTTATCTGTGTCGGAAAAAAGGGTGCGGCGAAATTACTCGCTCGTGGCATACAACCTACTGAAGTATATGAGAAAAAAGATTCGGCGTTGAGTGACGAATCGGTTCGCACGTTAGCACAGCAACTCTATCAACACTACAAGGCTGAACAGACAGACAAGGTGCTGATTGCATACACCGATTTCAAATCAGCGATTGCTCAAAATCCGGTAGTCAAACAACTCTACCCCATCGTAGCCTCAGATTCCATCTCAGATCTCATTGAAGACCTGACACCAGAAGAACAACAGCGACGACATATGAAAAGGCTCTCAGACGCGCCGCCAGCGGACTACATCTACGAACCTACCGGCCTCTCAATCCTGGAATACCTTGTCCCGCGAATCGCTGAAGTCCAGCTTTACCAAGCCCTCCTCGAAAGCAACGCATCAGAACATAGTAGTCGTATGATCGCCATGAAAAATGCATCAGACGCTGCAAAAGAGATGGGTCAGCAGTTGCTCCTCGAGTTCAATAGAGCTCGTCAGGCAAGTATCACCAAAGAAATCGCAGAAATTACTGCGGGCTCAGCGGCGGTTTCATAGAACTAATTATCGATACATATGAAAGGAGTTATTACACAAATTATCGGACCAGTAGTCGACGTATCGTTTGCAGAAGGAAAGCTTCCAGCAATTTACGATGCGCTCACAGTCAACGCTGGCGAAACTACACTTGTCCTTGAGGTACAGAGTCACCTTGGTTCCAACGAAGTGCGTACAATTTCCATGGGCTCAACCGATGGTCTTGCTCGTGGCGCAGAAGTAACTGCAACGGGGAAAGCTATCCAAGTTCCAGTTGGAAAAGAAACGCTCGGTCGTATTTTTAATGTTACTGGAGAAGTCATCGACGGCGGTAAACCAGTACAAGCTAAAACAACTGCTGGTATTCACCAAAAAGCTCCAGCATTTCACGAACAAGCTCCACGCGCCGAAATTCTCGAAACAGGTATTAAAGTTGTTGATTTGATCTGCCCTTTTATCAAAGGTGGTAAGGTTGGCCTTTTCGGTGGCGCTGGTGTCGGTAAAACAGTTATCATTCAAGAACTTATTAACAATATCGCAAAAGCACACGGTGGCTACTCCGTTTTTGCTGGTGTCGGAGAGCGTACCCGCGAAGGTAACGATTTGTACCACGAAATGAAAAGCGCTGGTATTTTGGATAAACTCTCCATGGTGTTTGGTCAAATGAACGAACCGCCAGGGGCACGCGCTCGCGTTGCACTCACCGGACTTACAATCGCTGAGCATTTCCGCGATGTTGAACACAAAGACGTACTCTTCTTCATCGATAACATCTTCCGCTTCACTCAAGCAGGCTCTGAGGTCTCAGCTCTTTTAGGCCGCATGCCTTCTGCTGTGGGGTATCAGCCAACACTTGCTCAGGAAATGGGCGCATTGCAAGAACGCATCACTTCAACCACAAAAGGTTCGATTACTTCAATTCAAGCTGTCTACGTTCCAGCCGACGATTTGACCGATCCAGCTCCTGCAACAACCTTCTCTCACCTCGATTCCACAGTCGTGCTTAACCGCGCACTCACTGAAATTGGTATTTATCCAGCTGTTGACCCTCTTGATTCTTCTTCAACCGCTCTTGATCCTCAAATCGTTGGTGAAGAACACTACCGCGTTGCTCGTGAAACTCAACGTATCTTGCAGCGTTACAAAGATTTGCAAGACATCATCGCAATCTTGGGTATGGAAGAACTTACTGAAGACGACAAACTCTTGGTCGTGCGCGCTCGCAAAATTCAGAAATTCCTCTCTCAGCCGTTCCATGTCGCTGAAGTGTTCAGTGGTATTCCTGGTAAATACGTTCCAGTTGCAGACACTGTCCGCTCACTTTCTGAAATTCTTGCTGGTAAGCACGATGACAAACCAGAGCAAGCATTCTACATGAAAGGTTCAATTGACGAAGTTGTCGCTTAATACCAAAGTATGAGCACTCGCCTTCATCTACAACTTGTGACACCTACGGGCACGCTCATGGATCGTGAAGTAGATAGCGTGACATTGCCAACTCGCGTTGGAGAAATCACCATCCTTCCAGATCATGCGCCTCTTGTTTCTGTCCTTTCAGCTGGTGAAGCTACAATCGCCGACGGCTCTTCAAAAACACCTTTTGTTGTTGCTGGTGGCGTTGTTGAGGTGTTCCAAAATACCGTTGCTGTTCTTGCCGATACAGCTGAGGAACCGACGGCCATTGATGTGAAGGCAGCAGAAGAAAATGCTAAAAAGCTTGCGGCAAAAATCGCAGCCGAGCCTGTGATGGATAGTGCCGTATACGCAGCGCTGCTCAATGATCTTGATCGTGAACGAGCAAAGATCAACATCGGTAAAAAGTGGCAAAAAATACAATAGTCTAAAAACGCCCAAGTGGGCGTCTTTAATAACAACAAGATTGCTTCGCTTCCTGCCTGCCGGCAGGCAGGCGCTCGCAATGACAGCCTGTTGTCATTGCGAGGAGACACGTCGCTCGCGAGCGACGTGTCGACGCGGCAATCTTGTTGCTATGTTCGTTTTATCACAATCTCTTGCTGTTGCCGCACTTTTAGAATCGTACCCTCAGCGATTACGCCACGGACAAGAGCGAGAGGGTAGATGATCGATTGTTTGCCAACGATAGTTCCAGGGTTAAGCACTGCATGCGCACCAATTTCTACACCGTCCCCAATGATTGCGCCAAACTTTGTTAAGCCTGTCTTGTGGGTCCCATGAAGTGTTGTTACAGAAATCTCAGATGGTGGAGTTTTCAAGTTAGACAATACAACGCTCGCACCTAAGTGCACGCCATTACCTAACACTGAGTCACCAACATAATTAAAATGAGGGACGGCAACATCATTGAGTAGGACGCTATTTTTTATTTCCGTACTATTCCCTATCATGCAATTTTTTCCGATGATAACATTACCGCGAATATAGGCACCAGTACGCACATGGCTTCCTTCACCAATAATAGCAGGTCCATGAATCACTACTCCGGGTTCGATGGTAACATGTTGCCCAATAATAATTCTATCGCCTATATATGCCGCATGAGAAACGTCAGACTGAATTGTTGAAGAGTCTACAGCGAAGTCTAAGTATTCGGAAATAATTGGTAAAATTTCCCACACATAATCTATACCATCAAAAATGCTTGCATGAGCGTAATCAGAAAGGTCAAAAAATTCACTTGGCGCGAAAGACATATACTTTATTCTATCATGGTTTCTTCCATGCGGTCGACACGTTCAATTTTCTCCGCAAGTTTTACGTAGTCTACAGATACTTTATCCATCGCTGTTTTTGTGTGGTTTACATGTGATTGTAATGTTTGCATCACCTCACCTAAACGCTCTGCATCCTTTTTTACACCATGAATCGTTCCCATAATCTCTTTCGCCATTTTATTGAGGTTTTTTCCCTGCATACCCATCAAGATAACGCGCAAAAAGTAAAATAATGAGTTTGGCGAAACAAACATCACCTTCTTTTCTGCACCAACAAGATGAAGTTCGGCATCATTTCGGATAATTTCGTAGTACACAGCCTCAGAAGGAATATACATTACAGCAAAATCAACAGTGCCTTGATCAGGAAGAATATATTTTTTTGCAATGTCGTTAATGTGTTTTTTGACATCTTTCAAAAACTCTTTTGTATAACGTTCCCTCCCCTCTTCAGTTTCCTCGCTCGCAAGACGCTGATAATTTTCCATTGGGAACTTTGAATCAAGAGGGATAATCCCCTCTTCTGTGCGTACAATTGCATCAACAATTTGTCCTTCGCGAAAACGAAATTGTGTATCGTATAGGCTTTTTGGAAAGTTCTGCTCAAGCATTTGCTCCAAGACATGCTCACCAATGTTTCCGCGCAATTTTGGACTTTGTAAAAGCTTTTGCAAGCCCTGCATGCTACGTCCAATCTCCTGCATCTGACCGATTTCTTTGCTTACACCACCAATGACCTGAGCTGCTTTATCCAAGCGCTCATTTAAACGATTAGACACATTGTCTAAACGCTCCTGCATTCCATGCACGTTTTGATTCAGCAATACAAATCCTTGATCATTATTATTTTTACTCTTAATATCTCGCAGCGCAATAAAAATAACAACGTTGAAAATAAGAACACCGATAATAATGATAATAAGTATAATATCCATAATTATTCAATAACTTTTTCTAAGTTAAACGCTGTATACGCATTGCGGGTCGTTTGCTCAACAACCTTTTCGTACGAGACCTTTTTGACCTCAGCAATGGTTTTTGCCACTTCACGCACATATGCAGGTTCATTACGCTTACCTCTATACGCTTGTGGAGCGAGGTATGGACTATCTGTTTCAAGTAAAATGCGATCAAGCGGCACAACCTCAACAACATCACGCAGTAATTGCGCATTTGGAAATGTAATGATTCCTGTAAAGCCGACGTATAAACCAAGATCAAGAATTTTCTTTACCTGCGGAATACTGCCGGTAAAGCAATGCATTGTACCTCGGACATCTTCACCAAAATCTTTTACTATATCCACGAATTCATCGTACGCATCTCTACAATGAAAAATATGGGGCAGATTCACTTCACGTGCGAATCCGAGAATTTCATACAATGTTTCTTTTTGAAGTTGAACGTACTGCTCAGTAGTTGTCGTCTCTGATCTAAAATCCTCAAGATGATAAAAATCCAATCCTGACTCTCCTACTGCAACTACTTTTTTACTTTGCGCGAGCTCATGATACAAGCGCTTATCAAAACCTTCTTGCTTCGTGGTAAAAGAATACTCCTTCCCGTCAAATTTTGATGTTTCAGTAATATCTTTTGCCAAATGAATGGGATGAATACCAATACTCGCAACCATACCTTTCCCTACTTTTTCAGCAATCTCAACACTACGCTTACTCGTTTCATAATTGGTACCAACATTAATCATCCACACATCTTGCCCGAGCGCACGATCAATCACCTCCTGATGATCAAGATCAAAAGCGTGAAAATTGACATGACAATGAGTATCAATCAACTTCATCGGTGTCATGGATTCAGTACCTTATCTTTGAGGGTCTGGGCAATAAGTGGCAAGAAGAGTAGTGAAAAATGATTAATATTACGAGCGAGGAATGAGTTATTAATGACATCTACCATGTGATTATTGTCTGCAAACGTACTCGCCAACCAGAACACGACACTCAAAATGATACAGGAGAGTATAAGGCTGACAATTGCGCCAGCAATACGGTTTGCAAGTCCTACAAAAGGGATCCATTTTGCAACGGAAAACATACGATCAACCCCTAAGGCAAGCATTCCAGCAACATGGCTCACAAGGGTCACCAGAACAAGAAAAGTGGTAATAAGTGACCACACTCCTGAACCAAACCACGACGCAACCGTGCTTGTATATTTAGTAGTTAAGTATAGTCCAAATAGTGTTGCAACAAGTGAGGTTACTTTGTAAAAAAAACCCAACTTAAA
The DNA here is from genome assembly GCA_018500015.2 of Candidatus Kerfeldbacteria bacterium. Lineage (GTDB taxonomy): Bacteria > Patescibacteriota > Patescibacteriia > UBA9570 > XYC2-FULL-38-9 > AQU-09. The sequence continues at coordinate 31,904 of JAHBAR020000005.1, forward strand.
CCCTGAGAGCGCTGATGAAGCGAGCCAGATGATGAGGATGATGTCGAGCCAGTTCATATGTATTTGTTTATGATAATCGAGGGAATAATGGATTCATTTTAGTGATATGTGAAGAATCCTTCAACTGTCCCAAAATATTCTGGGAAGTTATAGGCATAAACGATTCCAGCGCTTTTGCGACTTCAATGAGTTTGTAGTACCAATGACCGAGCGCTTTTTTTGTAGCATCAGGTTCTGTTTCAATACTTTTCCATGGTTGCATCTGCTCAATATCTTGATTGACATTAGTGATATGGATCCAAACTTCAGCAAGTGCTCCTGAGTAATCATAACTCATCACGTGCCGTTCAATCGCAATCTCAGGGCCATCAACTGAAACTTCAGGCACAACACCGCCACAGTATTTTTCAATCATATTTGTCACACGCGAGCATAAATTCCCTAAACCATTTGCCAAATGTGCAGTGTACATTTCACGTAAACGCTCTTCTGAAAAATCACCATCGTTTTGCATTGCAATTTGGCTAAGCAAAAAATAGCGAACAGTATCCACGCCATATTTTTCAACAAGAGCAAATGGATCTACGACATTGCCTACTGATTTACTCATCTTTTGACCATCAACCGTAATGTGTCCATGAACAGCAATATGCTTTGGCGCTGGTAATCCAAGCGCAATACACATCCCTAAGAACATGACTGAATGGAAACGGTTAATATCTTTCCCTACAAAAATACTATCTACTGGCCACCATTTTTGAAAATCTTCTACACCGTAGTGTGTGACCGTAAAATAATTCATCAACGCCTCAAACCAGACATACATCACCTGTGAGTCGTCGTTCGGTACTGCAATTCCCCATCCGATCTTTTCCTTTTCACGCGTAATAGAGACATCTTCAAGACCGCGTTTTACAAACTCTTTCATTTCAGAAAAACGATATTCAGGAATAACAAATTCAGGATGCAGATGAAAATACCCTTCAATACTGGTTTGAAGTTTTGAAAGGAGAAAAAAATAGTTCTCTTCAGCAGTATGTTGAATTTCAAGTGTTGGATGATCTGGGCATTTTCCGTCAACAAGATCTTTTTCAGTTTTAAATGCCTCACATCCTACACAATATAACCCTTCATAGCGACGCTTCTCGACATAGCCGCGTTCCATGAGAATATTCCATAGCGCTTGCGCAACTTTTTCGTGTCTAGGCTCTGTTGTGCGAACAAAATCAGTATGTGATATTAATAGGACAGTGCAGAGCTGCTTAAAACGCTCTGCGTAGACGTTGGTTTGTTCAAGTGGCGTACGATTATTTTTTGCAGCAGCCTGTGCAATTTTCAAACCATGCTCATCTGTTCCTGTACCAAATAGCACTTCGTGTTCGCGTGTGCGTAAAAAACGAGCGCGGACATCGGCATACAACAGCTCAAGAGCAAAGCCAATATGTGGATCGGCATTAACATACGGAATGGATGTTGCAATTGCAATGGGCTTCATAACTATTCTGTTTTTTTATCGTCAGTTTCAAGCTCGTTTTCAACAGCTCGTTTTTGCTGAATAAAGTCTTCAATAAAGATAGAGACCACTGTAGCTACAGGAATTGCCAAGAATATACCAATCACACCAGCGACTTTTGCGCCAATTAACATCGCTGAAATACTCACCACTGGATGTATGCCGACGGCTTTGCGCATCACCTGAGGAACGATGATTTGATTTTCCGATTGTTGAATGATAACAAAGAGGATAAGGACACCGATAGCATGCCATGGAGATTCGGTATACCCAAAAAATATAGCAGGAATGGCAGAAAGAATTGGACCAAAGTATGGGATAAGTTCTGCAAAGCCTGCGATAATAGAGAGTAGTAATGCATTTGGGACACCGAGGATACTCAAACCAATAAATGTCAGAACGCCAATAATGCACATAAGAACAAATTGACCTCGAAGCCATGCGCCCATTTTTTGCTGTACTCTATTTAATTTCTGTATGAGATACGGTTGGTACGCAATAGGCGCTGCCAAACGAATAAGGTGTTTTAATGTATCTTTTTTTACAGTGATATAAAATGTAATAACAAAAACAAAGACTACTTTAGCTATGGTTCCAAAGAGGCCGGCCAGTCTGTTGAACAGACCTGAGCTGTATTGAGCAATAGCACTATTAATTTCAGAAATATGTTTTTGCACCTCCTCAAATACAGAGGCATTTGGGTTGTTGATAATTGCTTGGTATACATTATCAATCTGCTCCTTGTACGATGAAAATGTAGTCGAAAGAGATGAAAACTGCTCAACAACAGGAGGAATAATAAGATAAAAGACGAGCACAAATGCGCAGCCTAAAAGCAAATACATGCTTAAAATCGACACCAAACGCGGGATGTGAAAACGTTCAAGAGTATCAACAGTTGGATCAATAGCTGCGGAAAACAACATTGCAACAAAAAGCATGCCAAGCACATCTCGAATAAACCAAGCCACGCACACCAGTGCGACAACACCAAGAATCTTTACAATCGTCGAGGTTGCGACGTGAAGAGTGATGTGCTGTCGTGGCTCTGACTTCATCATATTAAAAATGAATTAGTTTTTTAAAAGATGCCGCTTGCGTTTTTTTGTATGGACCAACAACAACAAGGTTTGCATGTTTTGGATTAAACGTTTTTTTTGCAACGCGATAAAGATCTGCGATTGTAACTTTACGGATCCGTTTTACTGCCTCTTCTGGAGATAGGCATTCTTTTACAAACAAGGCCCCCCTACCCCACCACGAGGCCACATGTTCTGAGTCTTCTAACCGCAAGCTCATTTTGCCAGCAATATATTCTTTTGCATTGCGAAGCTCGTGCTCGGTAATAGGAACAATAGCATCGCGAATATGTTTGAGTTCTGTGACTATTCCTATAATGGCTTGGTTGATGCGTTTAGTATCAAAACCAGCTTGTATCGTGAAGACACCCATATCTTCGTATGGAGAAATGCCTGAATAAATGTAATAACACAGCCCCTGACGTTCACGCACCTGAATGAACAGCCGAGAGCTCATGCTTGCACCGAGAATTGTAGAAAGTACTTGATATGCCGCAGAGTCCTTTTGTGTATATGTGGGACCGGGGAATGAAAGAGCGAGATGCGATTGGGCGGTTGGTTTTGTTTCTACAGTAACACGTGAACTACTCTGTGTATATGAAAATTTTTTATATCCTGACATAGTCACGCGAGGCTTTGGTGCACGAGCAAACTGCTTTTTGAGGATACGCTCAGCATCTGCAGGCACGTTGCCAGCCAAAATAACTACCATATTATTAGTATGGTAGTATTCATCTCGATAACGAATGATCTCTTCGCGTGAAATAGAACGAATATTCTTTCGTGGTCCAGCAATACGGTAACCGAGCGGATGATTTTTTCCAAAAATAGACATCTCTGCAAGCTCTTCAGCAGTAACCATTGGCTTGTCTTCATACATATTAATCTCTTCAACAATCACTCCCCGCTCACGGTCAATTTCTTCAGGATCAAAAATAGGGTGGAATAAAATGTCTTCAAGAATATCAATAGCCAATGGAGTATGCTGACTCGCAACTTTTACATAGTAGCCAGTGTAGTCTTTGGATGTGAATGCATTAAAATCAGCACCAACGCCATCAAGCTCGCGAGAAATCTCTAAAGTCGTTCTGCGTTTTTCAGTGCCTTTAAAAAACAAATGCTCAATAAAGTGGGAAATTCCATTATTTTTTGGATTTTCGTGACGAGAACCAACTTTAAAAAGGATTAAAGCAGTTACAACATTTGTACCGCTCATGCGATCAATGATAACCGGAATGCCATTAGAAAGACGATAGTGTTTCATGAAATTATGTTAAGCGCTCAGGTGCGCAGTCAGATAGTTTTGCAGTTGTGAAAGTGGTACACGCTCTTGTTGCATGGTGTCGCGATCGCGTACAGTCACGGCGTGGTCAGTGAGTGTATCAAAATCAACCGTAACACAATATGGAGTGCCAATTTCATCTTGACGACGATACCGTTTGCCAACATTACCATTATCGTCAAACTCGCACATCCATTGTTTTTGAAGTTCTTGGAACACTTCTTTCGCACGACTTACTAGCTCCGGTTTATTTTTGAGCAATGGAAATACAGCAACTTTAATCGGTGCAAGGTGCTTTGGAAATTTTAACACCACACGCTTATCATGATCCTCTCCTTCTTCACGATAGGAATCAGAAATGACCATAAGGAACGAACGACCAACACCAACCGATGATTCTATGATATGTGGAATGTATTTTTCGTTGCTCTTTGGGTCAAGGTATGTCATATCAACGCCAGAATGTGTACCATGTTGTGTAAGGTCATAGTTACCACGCGCATGAATGCCTTCAAGTTCTTTTGTACCAAACGGAAATGCATATTCTATATCGTATGCTTCTTTTGCATAGAATACCAAGTTTTCATGCTTGTGCCACTTGAGTTTGTTCATATCGATACCGAGGTCGCGATAGTAATTCCATCGATACTCGCGTAGACGCTCATACTCTTCCATTTCACGATCAGGATGCACAAAATATTGCATTTCCATTTGTTCGAGTTCGCGTGTGCGAAAAATAAACTGACGAGCAGTGATTTCGTTGCGAAACGCTTTACCAATTTGAGCAATGCCAAAGGGCACTTTTACGCGACAAGAATTGAGAACATTTTTGTAATTAAGATAAATGCCTTGGCATGTTTCCCCGCGCAAATACGACGGATCAGCATTCCAGTTTTCGGTAAACTGCCCGAGGTTGGACTTTACAAGCATGTTAAACTTTTTCGCCTCTGTAAAATTTGAGTTACCGCACTTTGGACAATGAATCTCAGATTTATGTGCGTCAAAGAGCGCATTGATTTCATCCTCAGACATTTTTTCATCAGCAACAACATCAATTGCTTCAAGCAAATGATCCACGCGCAAACGAGAATGACACTCTTTGCACTCAGACATTGGGTCAGCAAAACCACCAACGTGCCCACTTGCTATCCATGTTTTTGGATGCATAAAAATTGCAGAGTCGAGCCCAACAATATCTTGGCGTAACTGCACCATAGCCTTCCACCATGCCGCCTTAATATTATTTGCCAGCAACACACCGTATGGTCCGTAATCATAGACAGCTGCAAAGCCGCCGTAAATTTCAGAGGATGGGTAGACAAAACCTCTCCGTTTGCAGAGGCTTTCAATCATTTCGAGGGTAAGTTTTTGCTCCAACATATGCAAAAATTATACCATTTTTACAGAACTTATGGAAGGATAGGATTTGCGTTTACAGAGCCTCGTGCAGCGCGCACAGTAAGTAAAGCAAAAGGATCAAAAGCACTTGCAAAAAGATCATTAATAATATGGGGTTGTAAACCAATCTGAAGATGATTAGGCAAAAAACGAACCTCAAATTGAGCGCCTAAATTCATTGCATCGGCCGGTAGTGAGGGAATTGTCCATTGCACTGTGCGAGTAGGCTCATCGTAAGTGAGCGTGCCAATACTAGTACTGTATGAACCTGTCCACGCTGTCATTCCCGGCAATGTTGTAGTGAGTGTAACGTCCTGCACTGGTTGGTTGCCATTGTCGACACGTAAAAAAACACGGTACCCTGTCACACTCCATGCTTCTGAGGGGAACGGACCGTAACCAATCTGTTCTCCGTTCGGGCCCCAGTACAACGCGGTTGATGCAATTGAAATACGAGAAGCAAAGCGCGTTGATGCACTTGCTGCGTACATGTCAAACGGTTGTTGAATGAGTGTTGAAAATCCTTCACCAGAAACAATAAGTGTTGAAGTTTGATATGGGTCAGCAACATACTGTGTAGGAACGCGTACGATGAATGCATGCGACGCGCCATGAGCTAGCTCACTTATACGCGGAAAGAAGATATGATTATCAGAGATTCGTACTTGCACACCATTGATTGTTGTTTCCGAAACAATAAGCGGTCGGCCTGATAATGTACCTATAAGGTCAATATTTTGAACAGCAGTAGTGCTCGTATTCTTGGCTGTCACAGTATACTCAACACTCTCTCCGTATACCTCTGCATCTTCGCCTGTTACAAAAATTTCCGTATGTGGTGTAATCACACGAATAGACGCTTCGGCTGATGCGTACTGAAATTCTTGTACAGTATTTGATTCTGGAGTGTATACGGACACGAAAGGAGTGATGTACGTCTTAAGATTTTGATCCCCCGTGATGCCGGTGCGCGAAGAAAAATTACCATAGATTACAAGAGTGCCTTGCTGATGCGGCTCAATGCGCCCTAATAAAAATTCTCGTGTATCAGTCGGTCGATTTTGAGCTACACCATTCAATATACTGGCGTTGACATTAAAGTAGTCTGGTAAATCCAAAACGATTCGCCCGGAATCAAATGTTCCGCGACCGGTATTTTCATAATGCACAGTAATATCTGTTGGTAAGTCGTACGTTGATGCTCTTGGGGCTTCAACAGAAATTGAGAATGCGGAGTCGTTGATAAAAAACCTATCAGCATCGCGCACAATCTCAGAATGACTCAATGTTGTATATCCAAGATCGGCATATAAGAGATATGTCTCACGAATATTGCCATACACAACGCCGGAAATTTCAAAAGATCCTGTTGTGTATGGAGGCAAATCACCAAGCTCAAGATCAATACCACGATGTACTTGTGAGTCGCCGCTTCCAATCAAAAATCCTTCAGGCATAGTGACATGAACCCACGCATCATGAATGCGACGACCGCCATTTGTATACTGCACATACACTGTAGTAACTTCACCACTTTTAATTGTTGGATCAACAGTCATTGAAATGTTCACATCCGCAGGCGTGAAGTACAAAACAAACCAAAATAATAAGCCAATGTTTGTTGCCACTAATATAAATGAAACAACTGCATAGATAGTGTCAACAATAAGGTGGTGCAAGCGACCTTCATATTTATCTGTCATGTAGTGGATCATCATCGGCCAATACAAATGCATCCACTTCCACACAATCATTTTTGTGAAGCGTGTAAAAGTTGGAAGATGCCTATGACGAAACAACATACATTAAAACGAATTGAATATAGAAAAACTATTTGTCACAATTTCATCAACACCATCATCATCAATATCTGCTGTTGAAAGCCACACCCCACTACGGTCAGAGGTATCGTAGGCAAAAAATCCAGCTTGAAGCATTTTACCACGCCGCGTAAAGATACGCACTTGCGGACCGCCACCCTGACCCGGCGCAGTGATAATGTCGTCACGACCATCACCATTTACATCACCAACAGCAACATGTACGCCTGTGCGATATGAAGAATCGTATGCAAAAAAACCTTGCTGGATAGCTTCACACCTACTGTTTAATACTTGGACCTGTGGTCCTCCGCCATCTCCAGCACCTACAACAATACGTAGTTTACCTTCTCTATTTTTATTTCCAACTGCAACATCAAGGCCACCATAAAAATGTCCAAATGGCGTGCATCCGCTTCCTGCCTTTTCTTCTCCAGCCATTGAATATATTTTTACCTGCGCAAGCCCCGTTCTGTTTCCAACAACAATAATATTCTTATTCTTTTTTGTCTTTCCTACCGCAATGTCTACACCGCCGGTATAGTTACTACCATAGGGCTGAATCGTTGTGAGAAGTGTCCCATTGTTCTTATAGATACGAACATTGGTTGAGTCGGCGACAATCGTTTTTTTCTTCAATGTGTGAATTTGAGTATATGAAGTAAACGATGGAGTGTACTCAAAAAAACTATTGCGCTCTGCTTCACCGGTTGCATTAAATGCTTTTGCATACGCACCGTTCAGATATGTGGTATGGGTGATCGTCGATAAACGATTAAGCAAAATAATTCCATCATGTGCAGGAATGGTCACAGAGCCGACAGTCTCACCTGAGTTTGTGATAAGATCCTGTGTACCACGAATTTTTTCATACGCCTCCTTTAAATCAACAAACTGACTACTATTGGTAGAGTTTACAAGCACTGAGGCGTGCTCAAAGTCTCTGCGCCATACACCAGCGTTAAGCGTGGTGTCATTTGGATTCTGTACATTGTACGCAGCGCTCGTAGCTTCGCCAAGCATCACCGAATACTCATCATAGTACCAACGCTCATGATGGGTTTCATCCCCACTGTCAAAACTATAGTATCCATTACCAAGAAGTGTTGATGTTAGCCCATAGCGAAATTTTTGATAGTTTGTTTGATTCTCGGAGTTCTGAACATTGGTATTTATCAACGCGAATGGATCACGTGCAATATGCTGCATCACAAAAAAATATTGCTCCATAGATGCGGTCCAACCGCCATACACTGTGTCAGGAAAATGTTCAAAGCCCACACCGTTGAGCTGTTCATAGTATGCTGTACCACCGTTTCCTGTAATAATAAAATCTTCCCGACCCTCTTCATCTGCCGCATCGCGCGTTGCTTGAAGCGCTTGAGCAATACCATTCTTCCACGCGGCATCCATAGTGGATGGTGATTCCGCGACACCATTACGGTTCAAATCTATCTGATTCGATACAAACGAAACACTTTCCCACAAGTTATCGTAAAACACACCATCCCACACAGCATCATTAATGATACGATCACGCATCTCGTCAATAAAGAAATCACGGAAGGTGCTACCCTCAGAATCTTTCCCATAATCAGTAATGTTCATGATGGTGTACGTTGGCCACCACTCTGCTCGTGAACCGTCTTTCAGGTGAACAATCCAGTCCTCGTGTGCATCCAACCCTTCGCCAATAGCCTTGCGCATCGTTCCTGCATCTAAGCTACTCGCATCAGGACGAATATCCACAAGAGAGATATAGGCTAACAAT
>JAHBAR020000044.1 GCA_018500015.2 Candidatus Kerfeldbacteria bacterium
CGGTGGTGAGACCAATAATTGCCATTGTTGCAAGCAAACCAATGATTGCAACAACGATGAGCAATTCGATCAAGGTAAAACCCTGTTTCTTTTTCATGGCTATTTAAAATTAAAAAACTATATTTGAATTATACCATACACTTGAAATGAAATCAAGCAAAAATACAAAGCTCATCATGGGTAAAAAGTAGGTATGATATACTGCCGTCCTATGGCATCCTCTCACAACACTGTTTCGCGCGGCGAAATGATTTTACAAGACTTAAACCCACAACAGCGCGAAGCGGCGCGTACAGTTGATGGTCCTGTACTCATTCTCGCTGGCGCTGGTTCAGGAAAAACAAAAACAATAGTACACCGCATGGCATACATGATGATTGATCACAACATCAACCCATGGAATATTCTTGGAGTGACATTTACAAACAAGGCTGCGCAAAATATGCGCGAGCGCATGACTGCACTTATGAAAAAAGCAGGGCAAGATGTAACAGCCGCCCCTCTTCTTGGCACATTTCATGCTATTTGCGTGAAGTTGTTGCGCAAAGAACACGAAGCAGCGCAGCTTGCCAGTGATTTTGTGATCTATAATAGCGATGACCAAGCAACACTCATCAAACGCTTGCTCAAAGAAGGTGGGTATGACACACATAAAGTGACACCATCATCTGTGCACTGGAGAATTTCAGCGGCGAAAAACCAACTCGTGGGGCCGGAAGCGTTTGCACAAAGTGTTGATGATGCGCTTGGAGAAATTGCCGCAGAGATCTATCCAAAATATCAAGACCAACTCGCAAAACATCACGCCGTTGACTTCGACGATTTGATCATGAAGGTGGTGAATCTGTTTCAAACCCATGCCGACATTTTAAAAAAATATCAGGAATTATGGACGCACATTGTTGTTGATGAGTACCAAGACACCAACCACGCGCAGTACACTCTTGTGAATTTGATCGCGCAACATCATCACAACATCTGCGTTGTGGGCGATGATTATCAGTCGATTTACAGTTGGCGCCAAGCCGATATTCGCAATATCTTAGAGTTTGAGCGCGATTATCCCGAAGCAAAAGTAGTGCTGCTCGAACAAAACTACCGCTCGACGCAGACAATTTTGAATGCTGCCAACGCAGTGATTGCAAAAAACAAAGGGCAAAAGAAAAAGGTGCTGTGGACCGAAAATGTTGAGGGGAAAAAGTTGACCGTCTCAGAAGTGTCGAGCGACGACGCAGAAAGCGAGGCAGTGGTGAAAATCATCGCAGGCAAAGATGAAAAAATGAACGAAAGTTTGAACTCAGATGGCATCACGTACGACACGTCAGATTCTCAACTCGAGGAAGAAGAGGCACCACACCAAAATGAATCACTGCTCGACCGCATCATGCGTTCAAAAATGTTTGCAGCGCACAAAGATGATGAACAGTTGCGCACCTACATTCAGCAAAACAAAAAAACGATCGACTTCTCTCGCTTTGTTGTACTCTATCGCACCAACGCGCAATCACGCTCTGTTGAAGAAGCGTTTCTGCGGTACAACATTCCGTACAAACTCGTCGGTGGATTGAAATTCTATGAACGCCGCGAAATCAAAGACGCGCTTGCCTACTTGCGCGCCATTTGCAACTTCAACGATTGGGTGTCGCTCGAGCGCATCGTCAACACACCAACACGCGGCTTAGGCAAAACAACGTGGAGCAAGATCGAACGCTTTGCTATCGATCACGGATTTTCTGTTGTCGAAGCAGCATCGCACGTGATCCCTGGTGTGCAAGATGCGCGCTTGAAAAGTTTTTACCAGTTTGCCGAAATGATGAATCAATTGCGCAACGAAATCACCGAGATGTCGCCTACACAAGCAATCGACTACATCATGCACCACAGCGGATACCGCGCGTTCATCCTCAACGAGAGCGAAACCAAAGAGCTCGGCGAAACGCGATGGGAAAATATTCAGGAGTTGCGCTCGGTGTCAGAAAAATTTCGCGAGCTGCGAGGCGTGGCTGGGCTTGAAGCGCTACTCGAAGATGTTGCGCTGGTTTCGGATCAAGATGATGTCGACGAATCGCAAAACGCTGTGACGCTCATGACCATTCACGCTTCAAAAGGCTTGGAATACCCGGTTGTGATTATCGTTGGTATGGAAGAAGGCATTTTTCCGCACTCACGCTCGCTCATGGATCCAAAAGAGATGGAAGAAGAACGCCGCCTCTGCTACGTCGCCATCACGCGCGCGATGAAGCAAGCCTATATGTTGTTCGCATCACAACGCATGCGTTACGGCAACACTCAAGTCAATCCGCCGTCGCGTTTTATTGACGATATTCCGAAAGAGCTATTAGCGTGGAAGAATCTCTGAATCCATAAATGGCGCGCTGTCGGTGGCAAAGCCACCCGACCCTTTCAGGGCTTGTCGTTCACTCTCTCAGCTCTCTCGACGTAGTGTCAACTACGCCTCGGTCGCTTCGAGAGCTCCACGACTTCGCATCGCATCCATTTCTGAATTCAGTTGTACATCAATCAAATTTGGCATTCTTCTCAAACGCAGCCCTGCACCTCTGTCAGGAAACCTGCGGAACTTGGCGTGGGCTTGGTCCACTTTGAAAAAGTGGCCACGCCAGTGAGCAAGAGGTGCCGCCTCCCGCAGGAGGAGGCGGACACCGTTTTCCTGCAGGGGTGGAGGGCGAAGTGTGCGTTGACATTTCGTTTAAAAACTGTTATTCTACGGAGTCTTTTTAGGTGGTCTGTGCCGCTAAATTTTGGCGTCATTGACCACTTCAACAAGGAGGCTCCCATGAGCCGTTTTTCTTCTTCTGTCTTTTTTTTCTCCCTCGTCTCCACCACCCTCCCCGGCTGCATCCGGGCGGAGGGGTGGCCCCCAGGTCACACCTGTGACCAGGAGCTTCCCATTAAGTTCGGGGGGATGCTCTCGATGGGCATCCCGAATGAGGACGGAGAGACCTTCTCCACCCTCATCTCCCCCTGTGGGGACGGCCACGACTACGACGACGACGGAGTCCCCGCCGGCGGGGACTACAACGACACAGTCTACGAATACGACTGGTCGTTGGAGGGGGAAGACGAGGGCTGGGTGATGGCGTGCCGCGTCTCACCCTCATCCATCCCCGGCTCCGACCAGCCCACCGGCTGGGAGGAGTACGAGTACCAGTATAGCTGGGGGTGCGCGGTGTACTGGTACACCCGCCTCCGGGTGTCTTGCGAGGCATGGGAGGCGGGCACTCCCATCCTCGGCGACGGCAGCGGCTACGCTGCCGAGGACTACCAGTACGAGGAGGATGCCTATTCCTCCTACTGCTGGTACGCTAAGGAGCACGAGTACCCGCCCGACTGGTAGGTGCTCGCTCCTTCCGGGGTCGTGTGTTCAAGATTTTGCTCTTGCACACGACCCCGACGACTCTTTTTCACCGCAATGTCCGCCCTCTTACTTTCCTTACCTTTTCCGCTACTTTTGAGCGGTTTTTTTGTCCGTCCCACCAAATCCGTTTTGGTGGCAAATCCGATTTTGCACCAAATCGGATTTGGTAGTAACTGGACTTTTTTTTGTTTTCTCGTATACTACGTGATGCGCAATTTTTTATGGCTGGGTAGCTCAGTTGGTTAGAGCACGGGACTCATAAGCCCGGGGTCGAGAGTTCGAATCTCTCCCCAGCCACTATGAAAAGGTATGGAGTAGTTACTCTGTATTTTTATACTACAACGTTCTAGCAACACGCCTGCGCGTGTTGCGAAAAGATTCGAACGCCGGAGCGTTGTTGAGCGAGCTTCTGGCGAGCGAAACAGCGAGGCGGTGGCCAGCCCGAGCGTTCGGAAGAACGCGAGAGGCGAGGCCGAATCTCTCCCCAGCCACCACAACGACCGCATTGCGACTGTTATGCCTTGTAATAATATTTTACCGCCTCAGCATATGTCCTTGGAAATGGCCGACCAGTAGGCGACACTAATTGATTTGATTCGCGTTCTACAGCATCCATAGCAGCAACAATAGGCTCCCAATACTGGGGATAGCCTTGAATCTGTCGCAAAAATTCTTGACGATACTCACGCATACCACCACCAATATCCAAAAACCACGGCGCTGCAATATCTAAAGGCATCGGTGGGGCACCTAAAAAACTAGCGCCTAACCCTCGATTTTTTACTCCTTCCTTCATACTATTGTACAGAAAGGCTTCCATAGCTCTCGAAAAAATATCGTTGCGCGTACGATCACCCTCCACATTCAATGCAATCATGTGGACTTGTGGTGCACAGGAGGTGGGTACAGAAAGTCGACTACGCGTCGCATGTGTAATCATAGTACTGCAATATCTGTCGATAGGATCACCAGCATGATACACGGGCATAGGCATCTCATCACCCGAGAATTGCCGCCGCACTTGTTGCGCACCAATATCCAAATCCCTTCTGAGGCGTTCAAACGGGTCGTTACTTGGGAGAGTTTCGCCTCTTTTTTTCAAATCATGTTCGTCAATAAACACGTGCACATCAACATCGCTTGTTTTTGCGGTCTCCGCATTGAGCACTTTTCCTTTACTTAACGAGCCAAAGAGCGTAAATCCAATACGCACATCAGGGAACTGTTCACGGAGTTCAAGGTAGAGTTGTTTCAACAGCACGGCGCGCTCACGAGAAAAAGGATCTCGAGAGATCTCAAATCGTCGACGCTCAGATGCGCGGTATCGTTCTGACATGAAGAGACCCTAAAACGTACAAAGAAAAAAGTCAAAAGCGGACATTGTGTCCGCTTTCAAGATTGCTTTTCTAAAAGTTACGCAAACACGCTTCCCATCAACACATCGACAACCACAATCCCCTTTGGAGAAAGTGAAGCGACTAACTCGTGATGAATTTTACGTTCGATTTCTGCGCGCTTATTGGAGAAAAAATCATTACCAGTGTATTCAGCTGCTACAGTGCGCACGCGAGAACGGATGGTTGGACGAATAATTTTTTCGATGAAGTTGTCGCCAATACTTTGCCACAACTGCGTTGCGTTATCAGGATCAATGTGAAACAAAATCGTCATCTCAACCGCAAGCTGTTTGCCATCATTGCTCGCAACCACAATCTCGGCATCCCCCAACTCACTTTCTTCCACATCAAAACCACGGCGAATTTGATATTCCTGTACTTGTGTGTTGAACAACTTTGCCTTGTGCCAAAACGGTAGCTTGAAATGAAGGCCCGGGCGCAACACTTTGAGCAACACACCTTGGCCATGACTATAAATACACGCAACATACCCCGGTGGCACCGAGACAAACATGCCGAAAAGAATATCCTCAATGGCAATCGAAATAATTAACTTTTCCATAGTTGGTCTAACCCTTCTTTCAATTCTTTATCCTTAATAACATACCGGACAACAACCACTTTGACAAGACGAATCCACAAGGTAAAGAGCATTGATGTGCACAAAAAAATAGCCTTGCCTGAAGGAAGGGCAATTGTTGCAAGAAAAATACCTATTGGAAAAAATATCAATGCTGCACGATCAACTGATGTGAGATGCCCTTGCACCTTACGCGTACCTTGAAGAAGAAGTGTGAGCCCGGCGGCACACAGCGACGCAGGCAAATATGGAATAAGTAAACTGAATGAACCAAAAAAATTGGTTCCAACAACTTTAACATGATGAAAAAAGGGATACAAAATATTTTCGTCACCGTACGGCTGCAAACCAGAAGAAAATACTCGGTACAAAATGAGAAAAACAAGAATTTGGAAAAAGAGAGAGACTAGATTAGAAAAAATACCAATCTTGTGCTTCTTCAACAAGGCACGAGTCGCTTCACGTTGCTTTTCGACATTATACTTATATCGTTTGTGAATTTCGGCAAACAGCGGTTCAAGTTGAGCAAGACGATATTCAGAACGGGCGGCGCGAATCGAAAAAGGCAAAAGAACAATGCGCATGAAAATGGTCAATAAAATAACGGCCACTCCCATGTCACGAATTGGGTTGTAGAGGTAGAAAAAAATGAGCGCGTTGTAGATTGGCTGGTAGAGCAGTGTATGCCAAACAAAGTAGAGGATCGTTTCGATCATAACTAGCGGACTATACCATAAAAACCCTCACTTTACAACCCGTCCGTAATGGTTCAATACCTTCGCAACACTCTGGTGTTGTGTACTGGAGTAGAGTGTTGGATATGCCCTACACTCAAAATCCTCATATCCCCAAGCTCC
>JAHBAR020000020.1 GCA_018500015.2 Candidatus Kerfeldbacteria bacterium
ACAACACCCGCAATAGCTCTGTATCAGTGTCTGGATGTCCATATTCAACTGCACGCAACTCCTTTCGCCATGGAGCGGTGTGTGCAAAAAAATGGTTGAGGTCATACATCCCCACACGACAGATGCCAGCCTGCCACAGCGCTGGCTGCCACACCAATCCTGCGAGAGTTAAAAATGCACCATAGCTGCCGCCTGAAAGTACACAACGGTGTTCATCGTACTCAGTTTGTTTCACAATCCATGCATGCAAAGAGTTGAGATCAGCGATTGCATCAAATCGTTTTTCGCGATCATCAGAAGCCATAAACTTTTTACCAAACCCAATGCTTCCTCGAATATTTGGAGCAACGACGGCATACCCTTCTTCAATGAGTCGATGAATCCATGCTGAATACTGATACCGATGCTGATCTTCTGGGCCACCATGTAAGTGCACAATCACAGGAAACGGTCCGCTACCTTGTGGTGTGTAGGACAATCCGTTGATTGTCATTCCATCAAATGACTCAAAAGAAAATGGTTGGGGTTGTGGTGCTGTGGGCGCAAACACCTTATCTTCTTGTTGAGGGATGCGGGCAATAGTATTGAGTTGAGCATCAAAAATCCTGATGTGTGTAAAATACTGCGGTGAGTCATAGCTCAATGCTACGTGTTGATCGTCAGATGACCAAGAGAGCGAACGCACATATCCACCCATCTCCTTACTGGCTGTCACCATATACCCACTCTCTTGTCGCTCCAACACATGCACCGTATGTGCTCCATTAATATTTTCGCACACAAGGGCGCGTGTACAATCTTTTGTCATCGCCCACTGATCAACATCATGCGATGCTTCGTATACGGTGTGTACATAGCCACTGCTTAAATGCACGGCAATAACACGCATCAAGTCAACATTCCAGTTACTTATTGCATATATAACAGATTCATCAGGCGACCAGTACGCCATTTTGCATTCAAAATGGACAGTCTCTTCAACAAGAATGGGGTGCAGTATGCGTGAAAAACGATCCCAAATATACATATCGTGGTTGTGGAAACCTTTTCTTTTGCGCACTACAATATATCGTCCTGACGGTGAGTACCCCAAACTATCCCAACACCCATCTTCAACAATCACTGGGATAATATTGTGCGTGAGGGTATCTAATTCAAAAATGTGAAATTCATTTTCGTGCGTGGAATTTGCACTATACACAATATAGCGACCGTCTGGGGACCACGAGGCACCTCGATGCATGGCCAAAGGGTTGTTGGTAAGCGCGCGATGTTCTTTTGTGGAAATGGTGTACAGATACATCTGCAACTTCTCGTGACCATTATGAGAAGCGATATACACCATGCTATCACCCGATGGCGATGGGTGTATGCCTGAAATTTGTTCTTCTCCGTGAGTCACTACTCGCAACTGATGAGATGGAACATCATACAGCGCTAACTGATTGAGTGACCCGGTAACATTGGTAAGCAACGCAAGTTGTGATGCCTGCGGAAACCAAACGGGTTGTGTATAATGTGTTTGACGTGTCTGCGACATACAAAGTTTGAAAACAGAATACCAAAAGAACAACCTCTTGTCACATTCTTCACAAAGAAGGTGTGCTATACTACATATATGAAAAAAATACGGAGGACCTCAACGCATAGCTCGTTTTTTATACGAGCCTCATTAATTGCAGTGGTACTTGCCATCGCTGTGAATGTGCTTGCCAACATAGCCCCGTTCAATGGCATGACCACAGGTGAGATTTCTGACTTATACCCACTGAGTCTCACTCCGCTCGGATATGTATTTTCTATTTGGGCGCTCATTTACATTGGCCTCATGGCATATGTTGCATACGCAATGTCCGGCAAGCTTAAACACCTTCACAGCGGTTTTTTCATTCTATGTATTGTGAGCTGCGTTGCAAATAGTGGATGGATTTTGGCGTGGCACTCACACCAGCTCTGCCTCAGCATGATATTCATGCTCATTCTCCTCTTTGCACTTATTCGCATGAATGAATCATTCTTTTATGTAAAATGTAAACGTATTCGAGAGTACATGTTCGTGCGCGTACCATTTCAAATCTACCTTGCATGGATCACTTTTGCCACAGTGTTGAATATCGGCGCACTCTTTTATGGATACGGGATCACGTTTGATGGAATGACTGCAGAGCTCTTTGCTATTACAACACTTGGACTTGTCACATACTTCACTACAACGGCAACGCTTCGATACAAAAGTATCCCATTTGCCCTTGTCGTTGCATGGGCGGCTTGCGGGATTGTACTCAAAAGCAGCATCACCCTTGGCGTTGCACTGTCTGCAGCACTTGTTGTTGGCTGGCACCTCCTTCTCGTCCTACATCTTCTCAAACAGTACAACCAAAAACAGCTCTCACAAATGCTCTAAAAGTCGTACTCGCTCAACATCTCGCCGCGCTGTATGTGCACAATAGCTTCGCGCACATACGGCACAGTATTCTCTGGTAGCGCCAACACACTTACCCATCTCATTTCCGAACATTTTTCTGGTTCGGCAATATACGGTTCGCCAATCATTTTTTCTGATTCAATAAAAATATCAAACCGACTGTTTTCTACTCCGCAATTGCGATGCATCACGTGCACGACACGCATATCTTCTTTCGCAATGATCACTCCAGCTTCCTCAAGAGCTTCGCGTTGCAATGCTGAAAACATAGATTCCTCTGCTTCAATATGGCCCGCAACTACACTCCATTGACCGTCGGCATACCCAGTATTTTGTCGATCAGCCATCAGAATAGTGTCACCACGACGCGCAATCAAATACACAGCGGCAAAAAAAGGGTGGCGATTATTCATGTTCGCCATATAATCAAAAAAACCGCTAGTTGTCTAGCGGTTTTTTAGAATCAAAAGTGATGATTATTGTTTGCGTGGTTCAGCAACACGAACAGACACTTCGCGTCCGTCGATTTCTTGACCATTGAACATGTCGATAGCAGCCTGAGCCTCTTGTGGAGTGCTCATCTCTACGAATGCGAAGCCGCGTGAGCGACCAGTTTCGCGATCCATGATAATTTTTGCTGAAACAACTGTTCCAGCTTTTGCAAATGCTGCCTGAAGGGTCTCATTCGTTGATTTGAATGAAACGCCGCCGACAAAGAGATTACCTGTCATGTCTTGACGTTAAATAAATTAGCAAAATAAGATTAGCATATAACCGTTATTTTTGCAAGTAAACTCAAGGCTTCTGTAGCCATCGCAGAATCGGTTGCCAAAACTGCCTACACAGCACATACGCGCACACAACGCCTACACCATCAACCACAATGTCGTAAACGGTGTCTAATGACTGGCCGTCCTGACCCGCAGTGTGTACACGAAAAAGCATATCCAACAATAATTCACAAGGCTCCCACAAAACACTCAAAGCCGCAACAAAGAGAGAGACACGCAAGAGTAATCCTTGTATGTCACGATACGAAAGCTCATCTTGACGACGCACACACAGCCAGATCATACAGAGCATCACCCCTAAGATAGGTGTCACAAGGTGGACAATGTCGTCATAATGCAGAGTGCTCCGATACCAACCGATACTTCCAAGGCCGTTGAGCGCGAGATTAATAGTGATGCAGAAACACAAAAGAGTGACAATGCGAGAGAAGGAATAGCGCTGGTGGGCACCCGAACGCCTCACTATCCATGGCAGCGCAAGTAAAAGAGCAACATACACAAGGCTGCTCCAAAAAATAAAAGGAGAGTTCAACTCAATCCATGCATAGATACCAAATACTATTGATAACAGTATTGCTCCGGCAGCCACCCCATACGTAATGCGCTGAAATGAGGAGAGCGATCGAAATGACATAGAGTGTGTACAGTATAGCACAGCACGTATGTATATGGAGCAATTCAACTACTGTGGATAGGTGGTCTTGTGTGTTTTGTAGGCACCCAGTATACTAAGGGCAAAATTACTTATTTTTTTATGAATGAACAACCCGTTACAAAGGTAGATGCTCAAAAATCTCCATCATTACTTTCAATGCTTACACCAAAAATTGCTTACTGGCTCGGTATCGTCACCATGCTCCTCGTCGACCTTCTTGTCGGCTTTGGCATCTTGCTCTGGATTGTCCTCTCAGGCTCGCACCTCACTACAACAGACACAACAACAGGCAAAACAAATTCAAACACCAACACAGGTGGCACAGTAAAAACAGCTACCGCTGACGCTTCAAAGGTTACGACAACAAACGACCCTGTCGTTGGCAACGCAGATGCTAAGGTCACTATCGCCTATTGGTACGATTTTCAATGCCCATTCTGTCAAAGAAATGAAAAGGACACCATATCAAAAATACTGAGCAACTATGTTGACACAGGAAAAGTGAAACTTGTATTTAAAGACTTTGCGTTCTTAGGCGCTGATTCGACCACTCTCGGGCAATACTCACGTGCCGTATGGGATACAGCTCCGGATAAATACGCAGAGTGGCACACTGTCATCTTCGAAAATCAAGGCCAAGAAAACAGTGGTTGGGCTACGCAAGAAGTGATCGAAGGGCTTACAAAGCAAGTGTTTGATGATGCAACAACAGCAAAAATTGTTGATTTGGTAAAAACCAACGGTACTACCTACCTTGCTGAGATGACGAGCGACAAAACAGAAGGCTCATCATTTGGTGTCACAGGCACACCTGCAATGATCATCGGCACACAATTCATTAATGGTGCACAAGGTTACGCCGTCGCACAAGCCGCTATCGAATCGGCGCTGTCAGGAAAATAAGACTATTGATAACAAAAACAGCGCTGTCGTGGCGCTGTTTTTTTGTTTCTACGGACCTTTACAGGCTCGCTCAGATTATGTATAGTACCGTGGCTAGAAATTCTATTGGGGAGTCGCCAAGTGGTAAGGCAGTAGCCTTTGGAGCTACCTATCGAAGGTTCGAATCCTTCCTCCCCAGCATCATCGGACGGTTCGTGCAAAGCGACCCGTCAACCCTAAACCCTCAAAATCCCTCGCAAGGCGCGAGGGATTTTGTTTTTCGTATCAGTCTCCCAGTTTAGAGCTAAAACCCCGTGGGTGCGATTCTAATCATCTTTAAATGAGAGGATATTTATTTGTTCTATGATATACTCCAAATCATGGAAGACATCAATTTCAAAAATTTGAAAAAAGGGTCAATTTGGCGTAAATGGGATTTACAGGTGCACACACCTTATTCTTATTTAAATAATCAGTTTGGCAGTAACTTTGATGTATATGTACAAAATTTGTATAGAAAAGCTATAGAAAAAGAGATTGCTGTTATAGCAATTACTGATTACTTTTGTATTGAGGGCTATAAAAAAATTATTACTGACTACCTTAATAGTCCAGTAAAATTAACGCAACTATTTTCTGACGAAGAGATAGTCAAGATAAAAGAAATTTTACTTTTACCAAACATTGAGTTCAGATTACCAATATTAATTGATGGGAATAGAGTAAATTTCCATGTAATTTTTTCAGACCAAGTCTCTGTTACGAATATTGAAGAAAATTTTCTGCATGAGTTAGATTTTGTTTATGAGTCAGACCCAGAGAGTGCAGACGAAAGATGGAAATTGAAAATACCTAATTTGGAAAATTTTGGTGCAAAACTAAAGAAGGAACATCAGAATTTTGAAGGGCAAACAGATATTTTTACTGGAATGAAATGTGCTGTCGTTGATCCAAATCAAATCGTAGAAATTTTAAACAATAAAAAGTCTAAATTTCAAAACCAGTATTTATTATGCATTCCCTCAGATGAGGATCTAAGCAACGTTTCTTGGGATGGTCAGGGGCATGCCATAAGAAAGAGTTTAATACAAAAGTCTCATATACTTTTTTCCTCAAATGTAAATACAGTTGCATGGGGTCTTGGTCAACGTTCTCAAACAGTTGAACAATACGTATCTGAATTCAAATCTTTAAAACCTTGCTTATGGGGTTCCGATGCACATTCTTACGATAATCTTTTTCAGCCAAGCGATAATCGTTTCACTTGGATCAAGGCAGATGTGACTTTCGAAGGATTAAGACAGGTGCTATTTGAGCCTGAGGATAGAGTAAAGATTCAGGATCAAAATCCTTATTTCGATTATAGTAAGCTGTCAATTGATCGTGTTAGCATTTTAGGAAGTAAGAATTTTGCTATAAAAGACATCACGATTCCATTAAATAGAGAGTTAGTTACGATTATTGGTGGTAGAGGCTCTGGCAAGAGTGCGTTATTAGAATCAATTGCTTTATTAAACGAGTCACATGCAAAGCTAGATATTAATGGAAAGTTGAAGTTTATTGAATATTACCGTCAAAACTTTAATCATTCACAACCAGCTCCAAACTTTGAAGTAGAAGTAGATATAAAAGACAAAGATGAGGTTATTACAACTTACAATAAGGAATTAAAATCAACTGAGGATTTGGAGCTACCATTTCTTTATGTTGGGCAAGAACAGTTAAGTAGTCTCGCAACAAACGATACTGAACTGACAAGAAAAATATGTGATTTAATAGGCGTGGATTTTTCTGCTATCGTTAATGATAACTTGATAACACAGGCACGAGACGTTGTTACAGATGTTCAACAACTAGAAGTAGATATAAATCAGATATATTTAAAATATCCAGCATATAAGAGAGGTCAAAATTTTACTGAATGGATTGCTGATCTTGTAAACAAAAAAGAGGAACAAAAAAAGCGACTTTCATCAGCCACAACTCAAGCTCTTTTAACTGATATTAGCGCTATCACTAAAAAAGGCCTTCAAATTAATGCATATAAGAAGGGGGTTGTAGAATTTATAAAGACCATCACGAATGAAAAATTGAACCAAGATATTCAGCGGTTGAATGTGATGGAGAAGGAGCATTTAGATGAGGGTGAAGAATCAACCCCAATTCCAAGTTTATCTTTTACCGAGTTATTAGTTGCGCTTAATACAAAAATTAGTTTGTGTGATTCCAAAAGTCAACAACTAAGGGCGGAGTATGCTCAGAAGAAACAAGAACTTATTAAGGCGGGTTTAAAAGAAGATGTTGCTGTTTTGCTGCAGGCTGCAGAAACCTTGGATAAGGATATCAATAATCTAAATTCAGATAAGGAGAATTACATAAAATTAAATGAGTTGCTCAACGCCGCCAAAAAAAATCGATTACTTCTGGTCGGAGACTATTTTGATAGTTTGCAAAAAACTTCTGATCAGATAGAAAGCAAATTTACGGAATTTAAAAATTCAAGAGAACAATCAACGCCGGATGAGCGTCAGTTGTTTGAAAAAATCATTAGCGGCATTTCAGTTGTTGGTCATTTAATGTTTGATGAGTATTCTTTCTGTAGATATCTGTTGGACGAATGCTTGGATGGTCGCACAATAAAAACTATTGAACATGTAAGAGATTTGATAGCGAAAACAGATCCTATTACAGGTAAGGCAAATGTAATAACAGCCGAGGTTTTTCGTCAATGGGCAGAAAAAGAGCTAGATAGTTTTTTAGAGACAAGAGGAAATTTTGTATCCCATGGGCGTCAAAAATTGATTGATTTTATATTTATTGATTGGTCTAGATATTTGAAAGTTGTCTCTTTGGTAAAATTAAATAATCTTCCAACTCAAATTTTATCTATCGGTCAAAGAGGAACGCTTTTACTTAAAATCTATTTAGCTACTGCCAGTGCAAAACAGATTTTTATTATAGATCAACCTGAGGATCATTTGGATAATAGATTTATTATGAATGAGTTGGTTCCTTTAATTCGAATGATAAAAAGAACAAGACAGTTAATTTTAACTACACATAATGCGAATTTAGTTGTAAACACTGATGCAGAACAAATTATAGTAGCGCAAATTGATCAAGAGAGTATTTATAGCTCAGGCAGCATTGAAGATCCAAAAATCAATTCTCAAATTATAGATATTCTTGAAGGTGGTGCTCAGGCTTTTGCAATTAGAGAAAGGAAGTATCAATTCTAATTTAAAAACAAAAAGAGCCTGAGTTAAAATCAGGCTCTTTTAAATTGATACAAATTTTATATTACCGTGTCTCTAAGCCATAAGTATTCATCACTTCGAGAATTTTGGCTATACCTGAGATTACAAAGCTTGATGAGAGTTGACCGTTGTCCTTGAACTTTTGAAGTTCTGCAAGGTCTTGAGTGTTGAGGTAGTTTTGAAAATTTTCCATTGCCGATTTCTTTGTTGAATATGCTACCGCCAAATCCGAAAGACCGTCGCTCAATTTGCTCTTTTCATCAGCCAGCAACCCATCGGGTATGTTTAAGCTATGAAACTTATAGCTTATACTTCCAAAGTTATCTTTGAGTATTCCAGCATTCATGTAGCTCGTTGATACATACGTTTTATCCAAGTTATCTACGAGAGTTTGATAGTCCTCATCACTTTGTTTAGGAATTTCCATGACCTGATCATAGAAGTTCTGGAGTGCATCTTTTACAGACTGTTTCCGTTGTTCTTCGGCAGCCGCTTTTTGTGCTTGTTCGTCCGCAGTCAGCGCTCTGCGGATAGCAACTTCTTTTGTGTCTTTGCCAAAAAGTCCATGAGACGCCGTTATCACAACATTATTTAATCCCTCGGCTAAGTTTACATCTTGTGTGAATGAGCCATTCTCAGTTGGAATTTTCGTTCCATTAATTTTTACTGTTGCATTCTTTGGTTCAAAAGTACCGCTAATTATAATGGTCGGTACTTGAATACTTTGTGCGTCGCTTGGATTGATAGAAGTTATAACAGGATTTTTATTACTGCTTGAGAAAATGATGCAACCGGCAATGAAGAGGATGGCAGTAATACCGACGAGTTTAGACTTACTAAGGCTGGTCTTTTTCCAAATAATAAATGCAATTAACAGGAAGAATGGGATCGGCCATAAGGTAAAAAATAGAACTAGACCCAGCACTACTCCTAAAAATTTCAGTACGAATTTTAATGCCCAGTCTGTTGAACCAAATGCCGCCTTCTTTTTTGTGGTGCTGAATGTTGGATTTGCCGTTACATCCTTTGCTGTTGGTTTTAGATCGCTATGACAGTGCTTACATTTTATTGCCGTTGCTTGGATTTCTTCCGCGCAATAGGGGCAACGGATGGTTGCCTCAGGTTTTTCATTCATACGTGCTTTGTGGGCTTTAGTTATTTAGTGGTTGGAAAATCTCCTAAAAACATAAGAGACCTTCCGAGCCAGTCCGTACCCCTTTCGGAGTACACACACCCTTTCGGATGTGCGCCCACAAAGCAAACGTGGCCAGAAGGTCACTTCTGGTGCTTTGTGGGTCTTTTTCGCCATGCTCAAGCAAAAGCTTGAGTTTAGGCTACTACAAATTGTATTGGTATTATTAACTTTTTTAGTTGTTTTTGCAAGCAAACTATTCCAAGCTATGGCGGATGGTGTGTACACATATAAATCCATGTTATTTAACATATATAAATTTTTTGATTCTTCATTGCTAATTTCGTATTCAAGCATTGTAGAATTTCCTTCTTTTCTTCATGCGTGCCCTCTTGTAATACGTACTTTGCATACATGCGTATATCGATTTGTTTATTAGCTGTTATTGAATCAGACACGTGTCCGAGTATTCCTTTGGCAAATTTTCTAAACCGTTCGAGTTCTTGTTGGAATTTTCTTTGTGTTGCTATAGCTTTAAGATCGATAGTGTCTATAATCGCGAGAAGTTGTTGTACCATCTCTTCCTCGCGCAGATATTTTTCGCTACAGTCTTTGTTGTTAAATTTTGTGCATCGATAATAAACGTACCTGCGTCGTGTGCCATCTTTAAGTGGTTTGAATTTTTCTTCAGCAGTGATTCCAGATTTACATGCTCCACAGGTGAGTAATTTTGTAAAATGAAATTCCTTTGATCCCCATTGTGCTCGCTCCTCATAGGGCGCTTTAAGCTGTAACTGTGTTGCTTCGAAAAGTGTTTTATCAATGATCGGTTTGTGTTTACCCTCATACCAATTACCGCTACCAGCAGGGTATTCAAACTGACCGTAGTAAAAAGGATTTTTGAGAAGAGTGTATATATTACTTAACGAAAGTGCTTTGCCCCCTCTAGAGGTAAATGTTGTTTCAGTCATGAGCCATTTATGAATCATTCGTCCGCTATACCCATAGATACCTACTTTTTTGAACATCGTTTTAATTACCTCTGCACGTTCCGAATCTACAACAATTTTGTTACCAAGTACTCCAGCGGCTTTGATGATGTTGTATCCAACTGGTGGCATTCCAGGACGCCAGCCGGTACCCGCTTTGGCGCGTAGTCCGCGCTTTACGTTCACACCTCTGTGATCGTTCTCAAGCTTTGCCTGAGAGCCCAAGATCATGAGGAGGAATTTTTCATTTGGCGAGTTAGTGAAGGTTTGACCATGGGTTTTGATTTCTTGTAGGAAGCCCTGATCCATAAGATCGACAATAGAACCAAGGTCTCCAGCGTTGCGGGACAGGCGGTCGGCAGCCCATGTCAGTACTGCATTAAATTTTCCTTGAGCAATGTCCTGCAGTAGTTCATTAAATACAGGTCTCTGTGCCGATGCTTTTGCAGAATGTGCTTCTCGTTTGATCTCTGTGATATTCAGTCCCTGCGCTTCTGCCATTTGCAACATTTCGTTGATCTGTGAATCAATCGACATTGCTTGTCGTTCATCTTCTTCAGATGACTTACGTGCATACAGACAGTATCGAAGAGGGATGGTAATAACGTCTGTGGCGCGCGTTATGGTTGCGGATGTGTCCATGTGGTGTGGATATTTTGTAATGACCAGGATGCCCCGGTTCATACACAAGGAATGCCACACTGACCTAAATACATCCAGTACGAGAAGTAGGTAAACTGTTGGTAACTTTATACCCCTGTTTATCCTTAAAATCGCATCTTCATCCAATTCACTGGTTTATAAATCAGCTCACCATCTGGATCGTATGACCTGTAATTATCTTGGTCATTATTACAATCCGTGAAAAGCACGTGTGGGTTGGCATTCATAATCTGCATCATCACCAGGGTGAATGCGTCCATTAGGTCGTCGTGACGCTCGACACCAAAACCAACAATTTGTGCGATAAGGTCTTCGCACCCAGTGCGAGGAAAAAGAATCTTCCCTTGCTTGATCAGAGGCGAGACGATATTTAATCGAGCGCGTTTATCAGACCCGTTTATGGTGATGCCGGTAACAGGGAGTCTTTTTGATTTCATTTGTTCAATGGCACTCAATTGGTACCCAACCTGCTCAACAAATAGTTCGGTATTATGTTTGCCTCCACCCAATCGTTTACTTACTGCCGCAGCTTCTGCAATTGTATGTGCAAAATCGAGCTTTTGGTTAATAGGATTAGGTAGGATGTAAAACAACATCTCACTTCTTGCAAAGCTCATAGCTTGCACTGATACCATAGCCGTATAATCTGCATATTCTCTTTGGCTGATGGCAAGATCAATACCAGTGCATATACGTTCAACGCGTACTATTTTCTCTTGTTCAGCTTTTAGGAGACTTCGATGTGGTTCGTATGGTTTTGGAATATCGTCATAGTACTGAATATCAGTGTACGCAATGATCTGTCCTTCTTGGGGGACGATCTTGAGTTCAAACTCGCGTTGCCAGTCAATAGGATTGCCGATTTTCCGCTGCTCTCGATCAAGAGTTGCTTTATCCGGAAATTTTGCAGACCACAAAGGAGTGTTATTTTCAGTGATAGGATATCGTTTTGAGATGCCGTCGATTTTTTGTTCTTTGATATAACTTTCCAATCGCATAAGGAGTGAGTCTTCATGGAGCAAGTTTCCGAGCACCACCACTTGCGTATTACGATCACCTGCAGGAACAACCTCGCCCATCAACCATCGGAATGTTTTGTTGCGTGATTCCATTGTTTTAACTGAATTCAAATCTTCCACATCGTCACAAATGATAAGGTCTGGACGTATCTCTGCATTGCGAATGCCGCGAATACTTTGTTCTGCTGATGCCGCCATGATTTTTGCATGATAGCGTGGGATGACGATTGTATCCGCGCTCCATTGTGTTAATCTGCTCGTGAATGGTCCAAAGTCTTTTTTGAGCATCACATTTTCTTCGAGCTCTGCTTTGATATGTTGTAATAGAAGCTGGGCTTGTTGTTGCGTTTGACTCATGACAAGTACAAATCGCTTTTTCTTTTTACCGAGGATTGCCCACAGAGGATACGACAGAGAAAAGATCGTTGACTTGCCTGAACCGCGAAATGCCATACAGGCAAGCATTTGGAGTTTTTCGTCTTCCGTAAGGTCAAGCATTTCTTTGTGAAACGGCGCTGTTTCGTATCCAATGTAATGCGGCAGGTAGTAGTGAAAAAACCAATAGTGTGATTTTGACGTAATGTGTGTACGTACTGCCTTGTCTCGGACAATACGATCAACAAGTTCAAGGTTATTCATATTCAGAATCTTTTTCGTCGGTAAGAAGTTTTGCTTGCTCAAGGGCTGCGTGTACAATCTTTTGCTGTTCTTCGGTAAGTTCTGGCAAATCAGTGGATTGATTGCCGGTGAGCTCTACGCGCGTAGCGTATGCAGAATGATGGTGCTTCAACCAAAAGATGATGGCTGGCATGCGTTTGTCCTTGATTGCGGAGATGAGTTGCGACTCTGCCATATCGTTTACCAAATTGACGCCAGTGGTCAGTGCTGTTTGTGCTGCCTCGGCAAAAATATGATCTTCTTTGAGCCATCGGTAGTAGGTAGCGCGCCCAACGTCTGCTTTTTGACAAGCGAGTTGGATGATTGGAGTCTTTTTGAGCATATCGAGCAGCAGCTCTTTTTGTTTTTGTTGACGAAGTTCGATGCTGTCAGGTGTAGGTTTATTTTTTGGCATAAATATTGGTGATAAGTTTTGCTTTTTGATGCGTAAGTTTTTCCCAGCGATTGATGATTGTCGCACAGTATTCTTGGTCGAGCTCCATGCCAAAGCATCTGCGTTTGGTTTGTTCAGCTGCCATGATGGTAGATCCTGATCCACAGAACGGATCGCAGACAATGTCTTGAATGCTTGTACTGTTGAGAATCAAGCGCCTGAGAAGTGGAATAGGCTTCATGGTTGGATGCAAGGTGCTACGCTGTGGTTTTGGGCAGTACAGCACGGACTTATCTTTGCTTTTACGAAAACGATGTGTGCCATACCAGCCGTACGCAATGAGTTCGTGTTGAGGAAGGTAATCCAAACGTCCGATAACGGCTTGTTGTTTGACCCAGATTAAGAGTTGAGAGAGTTTTATATCTTGTGCATCCATGGCTTTACGTAGAGCAAAGATCATCTTGTCTGAATTGAAGATGTACATGCTATTGCGACCAGCCATACGCGGTAGTAAGGCCGCAAGCCACTTTTCACTAAAGTGCTGATACTCTTCTTCAGTTTGCTGTTGATCGTTTGCAATGATTTTGTCTTTAGAAAGTGATTGAAAGTGTTGTTTGCTTTCAACGTACGAGACTCCATAGGGAGGATCGGTGATGAGAAGAGTGATGCGGTTATTCGCAAAGAGTGCGCGTACTGCTTCTGGCGATGTGGAATCTGCGCATAAGAGGCGGTGCTCTCCGAGTGCGTATAGATCTCCAACATTAACCGATGCGTTTTGCTTTGATTCCTGTGAGTTGTTCATAGCGATTGATAATAAGTTGGCAAAATACTGGGCTTAATTCCGAGAGGTAACAGATGCGATTAAGTTGCTCGCACGCAGCAAGGCTGCTTCCTGATCCTCCGAAGCTATCAAGTACGCGATCGCCAGGCTTGGTGCAACGTCGTAATGGTTTTTCGTGAAGTGTCGGTGGTTTCTCGGTGGGGTGTGTATACTCGTGTCCCGGTAGTCGTTTCTCAAGCCAGATGTTGATGATGTCTTGAATATCATCGACGGCTCGATTGCCAGTACCGACTTCAGCATTGAGTACTTCGTTGAGATTATTGATAGGAGCAAGGTATGGAGTGCCTCGCGTACCATAGACACATGGCTCGTACAGTTTGTTGAACGCAATTTGTGGGGTCATATTGTGATTGTTTTTGATCCACAAGCACACACGTTTATTGTTGACACCCAGCGTACGGTACAATTGCTGAATCAATCCGATGTATTGTTCGTCGCACCAATAGAAGACATGAGTGGAGTCGTAAGATACATTTAGTGCCGCTTCCATGGTTTTTTGTAGAAACATGCCGTAATCAAAAAGTGTTTTGTGATCATTCACTTTTGTATTTCCATATTTTCCTTTGGTACTCACACCTTTGCTGTAGCTCAATCCAATATTATATGGGGGATCGCTGTAAATCATGTTGACCTTTGCGCCATCAAGTAAACGTTCAATGACATTTGTATCTGTGCTGTCACCGCAGATCAGTCGGTGCTTACCGAGCTGATAAATCTCGCCCTCTTTAATTTGCGTGTCTTGGGCTTTTGGCAATTCTTTCTCTGTATCAAATCCATCATCTTCAACACCAATAGTGTCGTCCCAAATTGCAGAAAGGTCTGAGTCGTCAAAACCAACGTCGAGCAGAAGCTCAATATCGAATTCCTTGAGCAGGTCATAATCCCACTCACCGTGGTTGGCGTTGAGACGAAGATTGAGTTCCTTTTCCTTTGCTTCATCGAGTTCAAGGTAGATGACTGGCACATGGGTGTACCCAAGCTCCTTTGCTACCTTGAGACGAAAGTGTCCGCCGATGACAATGTTCTTGCGTGTGGGCGAAGAGTTTACAAGTAACGGGTCTACAAGGCCGTAGAGCTTGATGCTCTCGCGTAGGTTTGCAATGGCACTATCAGGCCATTTGCGAGGGTTGTACGCTGCTGGGTTGAGGTCACCGATTGCGACCATGGTTGTTTGGATGTGTTGATCCATAGGATAAGAATGAATAATAAAAAACCGTCCTAGCGGACAGTCTAAAACCTTATTAATCAACTGCACATCGTTTCAAATCCCGGGATTTGAAACGATTATTTTTTCTTCATTCTGTAGCGTATATCAGCAATTTCTGTATAGATGAGGCCCTCGCCAAATTCTTTTTGAATTGTTTCAATTATCTCTTCAGTACTCAACCCTCTTTCGGATAATGCAAGTACTCGTAAATCCCTTTTGAGTTGTGGATTATCTTTTACTGTTTTTTTGACTTTGCCATATATAGCATTTCGTTGATGAAACTTTACTTGGTCCCATATAGCAATAATATCCTCTTGGGCTGTTTCTGGATAAAGATTGATAAAAATTTCTCTTTTATATGGGTCTCTTAAATTTACACGGACTCCGACTGAAGGAGTTTTGATTGAGTCAATAACATTGTATAACACGTACCTTTTAGTAGTTTCTTCATATGCATACGATAAATTTCCTAGCCGCTGCAGAGTACGGATATCATTATAAAAATTATTAATTGGAATTTGTTGATTGAGCTGATCTTCTAATTCCTGAGCTATCCTTCTATCCTCGACAATATTTATCGAATTACCAGCCTCAATATTTTTGAGGATTTTTTTTATTTTTTGACCGGCTAATTGGAATTCCGAACTCTTTAAATAATCGTCACTTTGTATGTTAAGATTCTGTTGCCATTTTAAACCCCGTTTGTTGCCTTTAATACCATTTGGTGAAATTTTCCATTTTTTTCTTAATCTTTTTACTTCGGCAATAAATTCAGGCTTCTTGGAAGATTTAATAAAGAGCTGCTCTAAGCGGTCTATTTTTTTCGTTTTAGAATTCATATGTTCAGATACTTTAGAACAGAAATTGATATTTGATAAGTAGGTTGCCAAAAGAAACTCACTATGTTAATATCTTGTTTATGAAAGACTTGATAGATAAATTTTATTGGCAAGTTAATACTTCGAGTGGCGGCACATTAAGTATTCGATTGACTCTTGAAGAAGATTTATCACGCGCTAAGAAAGAAAGCGCGCTTGCGCAAGCATTGAGTGATTGTGTGAAGCAAATGGATAAGAATGGATACATTCCGGCAAAGGCTCGAGCACTTTCATCGCGGGATATTGCACACCGCTTTGGCTATACTCGGCAATACTGGGAAAAGCTACTAAACCAAGGTAAGATTCCTTATCACGAAACATCTGCTGGTAAGATTACTACTGATTTATGGGTGCGTGGTTATCTTGATGACAAGGAAAATGTTGATCA
This sequence comes from Candidatus Kerfeldbacteria bacterium, assembly GCA_018500015.2. Lineage (GTDB taxonomy): Bacteria > Patescibacteriota > Patescibacteriia > UBA9570 > XYC2-FULL-38-9 > AQU-09. The sequence continues at coordinate 16,179 of JAHBAR020000020.1, forward strand.
GTATGTGCGCAATGTTCGGAAAGTGCTTCAATTTATTAAAACAAAAGGTAAAAAGAGCGGTGTCGTTTCATGTCCAGACTGTTTAGAAGAGCGTTTTGAATTTTATGTAAATTTTGATACGAATGTAAATGGTATTTGTCGCGCGTGTAATTTTCAAATAAACACAATTACTGACCAAAAGTGATATGACAAAAAAGAAGGGTAGAAAGAATAAAAACGGCCATGTAACAGTACGCAGCAAGAGTTACGGAAAGGCTTTAAAAGGTTTGCAAATTTATTTTGAAGGTGGACGACCAAAGAGTTTGAAAAACGACGGAAGCATTACTTTTGGCAAACATATTCTTGAAAAGTTGAAAGAAAAATTCGGTGTTAATTTTAAATGGATTATTACTGCAGATAAAACGGAAATTAGATATCTTCGCAATAAATATGTAGTTCGAACTGCGCAAAAATTGCTCAGTTCAATGGATAAGGAAAAATGGGATCGCACGAGTGATATTAAGCACGATATTGTTGATCATTTTTTTGCAGCAGCATTTCCTACTCATTTTGCAACATCTGATACAAAACCTTACATTCCAGGGACACTTGGAAAAATGCTGGATAGTAAAATTATTCCACATATTTCAAATGAAGATCGACAGGCTCTGATTGACTTTATTCCTCCGTTTATAGCTTCAGAATCAATGAGTTCTATAAAGTCACTTGATGCACAAGCTCAAATTACTACCATGAAAGGCTTGGTGCAGGACTTGGAAAATGCGATTCAGAAAAAACACCAGGAAGCATGGTGGCAAAAATATATACAAAAAAATATCTTACTATTACAGTCAGGGTACATCAAAGCCGTCGGTAAAATAAATGTAAATGTTGGTAATACAAAATTTCCAGATTTTTCTCTAGTAACACACGATGGTTATTTGGATATTTTAGAAATAAAGAAACCCGACACCCAGCTACTTACCTTCGATAAGAGTAGGAAGAATTACTATTGGAATACTGAGATTGCAAAGGCAGTTATACAAGTTGAGAATTATATTGATTCAATGAGTAGAAACTCAGACGTACTGAGAAGCCACTTAAAAGATGAAGAAAAAATTGATCTCAAAATAGTTAGACCGCGCGGTGTCATACTTGCTGGCAATGCAACGGAGTTTAAGACTCAGAAACAAAAAGATGATTTTCGTTTGTTATCTCAAGGAACACACAGAATTACTGTTGTGACTTATGATGAATTATTGTTACGTCTCAAAAACTATCTTGATATTTTAGAGCGGCATACGCGCACAAAGTAAGAAATTTACGGCAGAGTTGATAGGCTTATTCATTTTTTTGAGTATTAAATTATTATACAGTAAGATTCTTTTATGAAGAGTTTTGCAGAGTATGAAAAAATGTACGATCTTGGTACCATTCGACATTGCCAGCAAGTAGAACGTATCTCCAGAAAAGTTTTCGAAGAGAGTCAAGATAAAGATAAGACGCCTGCAATGTACGCAGGAATTTTGGAGCTGGAAATGTATTTTGAGAAGAATGAGCAATGGCTTAAGAAAAAAGAGACGATACAATCATGGGTTGATCGTGAAACTAAGCTAGATGCTTTGTATGAAAATGCTGTTGCACCAACCGGTATACACTGTAAGGAATGTGGGCAGGCTATATCTACAGATTTTAAAACTTTGCATACTAGAGACGGCATCGACGATGTTTTATTTTTTTATAGATGCACAGAGCCACACATGGGCAGAGCATTTTTTTCAAACGGCGCAGAATATATTTCAAGCAAAACAAAATGTGTAAATTGTCATAAAGAATCCATTGAGTCAGAGAGCTCAAAAAAAGATAATGGAGACATTGTCGTCAATGACACGTGCACCTCATGTGGGTATTTGAATACGTATACATATGAATTATCAGCAAAAGAACCAGAGATATCTGAAGAAGAATTTCAAAAATTAAAAGAACGTTATTGCGTTTCAGATAAAGAGGGTCGAGGTTATATTGAATTCAAGTCCAGTCTGGAACAGTTGAAAGAAATTTTTAAAGACGTTGATGATAGAAAGAACAGCCAAGCAAAATATCAATTGATAGCATCAGTGGAATCTCTTACTGTTCCAAACTTACGCGAGCGCATGGTTCATTTGTTGAATAAAGCAGCGTTTGTTGAAGTCCGTTTTTCTGAGCCAATTATGAAGAAGGACGTTCAAATCACAATTACAGCGGAAGACAAGACAAGCGCTGAACCTCGTCATCGGGAACAAGAGCTATTAAAAATGATTCGTAAAGATTTAGCAGTGACAAATTGGAGGCTTATGTCAGAAGGTATTAGCTCTCGTATGGGGGTGTTCACGTTTAGCTTGCGCGGTTTTGATAATCCAGAGGATATCAAGAAGTTGGTTGAGCAACGCTTAAAAGACGGCGAGTTGAAATTGCCAGAAGTGAAAAATGATAATTTGCGCGATGAGCATGTGGAAAGTGCGCAGGGTGAAAAGGTGAGGCTTTAATTTTTGTGTTTAATGACTTTGTCCATATTACGCCACAAAGGCGCTGCACAAGTCTAGTTTTTCGCCGCCATTCGAGACAGTGGATTATTTCTCCCTATAGTGTCTCAATTGTCTCATTCGAGCTGACCTATCAACATTGTTGGTAACTCATGAAATACTGTACAATACGTTGCAACGGTCTAGGTTCTGGACCACAACGGTCAGCCAATGATCTGTACCCCAAAAAGTGGACACGGGGTGCAGCTTTCTTTTGTTAGCATTAAGCAACTAACAAAAGAATATGAGAACAACATTTTCAGAAGACGAGATTGCGGAACTCAAGAAGCATCCGTGTGTCTTCGATTGCACCACAAAGACCGTGTACTATACGGTCGAATTTAAACAGCGCGCTTTGCAGTTGCAGAAAGAGGGCGTGCACACCAAGGACATCTGGAGGCAATCCGGCTTTGATGTTTCTAAGTGGAAAAGTGAATACTTCAGAGGAACGCTCCGTGATTGGAGAAAAGCGGTGGAGCGTGGTGGCACAGAAGCACTTCAGAACCACGGTGGCACCCCGCACGACCGTGGCCCCACCCACACCAAGGACGACACAGTGAAGCGTCTCACGCTCCATGTGCAGTACCTTGAAGCCGAAAACGCTTTTTTAGCACGCCTCCGGGCCAGACGAGCGGAGTCAAACTCAGGCCTCTCGAAAAATACCGAATCATCAGAAACCTAAGAGGAGACGTGAAGGTTCTCTGCGACCTCGCTCATGTCTCCCGAAGCGGGTACTATCGCTGGCTGAAGACGGCAGACGAGCCGGACAAAGACCACGAAGACTATCTCAAAATCAAAACCATCTTCGACGAGAGCCGCGGCAGGTATGGATGGCGGAGCATCAAAATGTACCTTCCCGAGATGAATCACAAGAAGATACAGCGCCTCATGCGGAAGTATGGACTCATCGCCAATGTCAGGAGAAGAAACCCATACAAAGCCATCATGAAGAAGCGTCTCGAGCATCGCATCTTTCCCAACAAACTGCAAAGAATGTTTGATCAGAGCGCTCCGTACACCGTGTTCTGTACCGACATCACATACATCCCATTCCAAAGCGTCTTCGCGTATCTCTCCGTGGTGAAAGACATCGCGAGTGGCGAGGTGGTGGCGTGGCATCTCTCAAGAGGTCTTGAGGAGGACTTGGTCTTGCAAACGCTCACCCAGATGCCGCAGGTGCATGAGGACGCCCTCATCCACTCAGACCAGGGCTTCCACTATACGAACCCACAGTATATCGCAGCGGTTGAAGCGCTCGGCATAGTGCAGTCAATGTCAGGGAAAGGCAGCTGCATCGACAATGCACCGATCGAATCGTTCTTCGGGCACCTGAAGGACGAGCTGGACTACCAATCGTGTACCTCATTCGAGGAGTTGCGTTCACGAATTGACGAGTATATGCGATACTACAATTGCGAAAGAAAGCAGTGGACCCACAACAAGATGTCTCCCATCCAATATCGAGAACATCTGCTCACGAAGTCGAGCGTGGGAGTGGGTTTCCAAAGTGTCTACTAAATGGGGTACAGATCAGGGGTACAGATCATTGATATCAAAAAGTTCCTGAGGTGACCTATTAACCTCATCATACCACAATCTACATTGGACGAGAACGAGCTGACCTTCTGCGAAGCTCCTGCGGCGACATTTCACTATTTTTCACCTTATCCAATTGATACCGACGATAAAATTCTGGATTTTGGATTTTCATATCATTCAAAGCACGCTGTAATTGAGATATGGCATACTCTCGCTGGTCATTCATATACGGCTTCAGAAACATTTGTCTCATAGCATCTTGAGAAAGTTGTATTTTTTGTGCAGGCTGAGCTGAAAGGTCATAAATTCGTTGTGCTTTCTCTTGAGCCCAATCATCTAAATGATTTTGGATTAAAAGCAGTTCCCTCAGAATAATATCGTAATATCCCGCAAACATCTTATAATTATCTTCCTCCGACTGTGTACTATCGTTATAGGTATAACTGCTCTGATCATAGATACCAAGACATTCCCAGGCACGGCCGATCTCTCTGACCGCGTCAAAAATATACGTGTCTCGATACGACATATCATGCAGGGACACTGCCTCTTCTACTGTGTAATGCTTATCAAGCTCATGCCCCTTACCTGAAACTACATGACCAAATTCATGCATTTGTACAGACGGATCAGCCAGCGACCACTCTAAAAAAACGGCGTATCGCCCATCAAAGTTAACATAAGCCCCTGCACCAGCATCATGGTGAAAAACGGTATCCGGAAAAGTTTCTCCCCTATATACGTAAATTCGATCATTCTCAAGCATATCATACCCTACTTCATTTTCTTCTTCCCATTGGGCGCGGACATCTGCGGGAGTTGGGGATATAATATCTTGATTATTTACAAACAAAAGTTTGGGGTCTGCATGAGCTGCAACATCTTCTGCGAGATCCATATGTTCATTTACAAAATCAAGTGCAGCCAGAGCTGTTTCTGCCTCATTCGTACTCAAATGCTCGGCATAGTTTGGTACGCACCCAACTGCAGCAAAACTGGAAACAGCCATAAACCCGCAGGCTTTGAAAGAAGACAACTTTGAAGGCCTTGGTTGTTTGTGATTATGTGGCATCATATCGACATCCAGTATACAATTGTCGTATTAGATTACAAAATTACCTCCAGATGCGTATATGCCTCTACACCTTTAAATATCGGGATATGGCGATGGTGCTGGAAACACCAGAAATAAGAATGGCAACAACAATTTCAGATACGCACACCACAACCCAATGTTGGGCGTACAGCTGAAGCAATGAAAAATTATACCCTGCAAAAAACTGACTTACTGTTGAATCGGTAAGATACAACCCGGCATAGAGCAAAGCGATGACAGCAAGCGCCGCAACACATCCAAAAATAATGCTGTCGAGAATAAACGGCGCGCGGATGAAACCGTTTGTTGCACCAACAAGCTGCATAATCCCCACCTCTTCTTTATGACTATAAATCGTCATGCGAATCGCGTTAAAAATGACGACGACGGAGATCAAAATGAAAATAATGCTCACGGCTATACCTACATCGTAAATACGATTAATCGTGTGTGTAATCGTGTCAATCACCTGCTTACTATCAGTAAAGTCTGTGCTTTCAACCAGCAAGATATACTCTGACTCTTCAAACCGAGAGATGATGGTTTGATACTCATTAATATTTTTTGCACGTACAAGTAAGGATGCCGGTAACACATTATCTGTAAGCTCAGCAATTGCAGCAAGCACCTCAGGATCCTCGGCATGAGTCTCTGTAAACTCCTGCAAAGCCTGATCTTTGGAGACATACACAACAGATTCTGTGGCATCAATTTCTTCCAAATAACTTTGTGCTTCGAGAATTTGAGATTCGGATGCGGAATCGTAAAAGTAAAAGCTCACAGAGACATTTTGCTCTACAGCACCGATCACCTTGCCGCCAACAATGTTTAAACTCACCACAAGTGTGATGCTCAGCATTGTCAAAAAGAGCAAGAACATCGTTATAACCGAAAGCCAGACATTACGAATGATGTTTTGCAATGAGAAGCGCAATGCTCGAAAGAATCCTACAAACATTAGAGTGTATATTTACCGGATTTTTGATCAGAGACTACGGCCCCATGATCCAACGTAATCACTCGTTTACGCAAACGGTTTACTACAGACGGATCATGCGTCACCAAAATCAGTGTTGTGCCAAAACTATTAATCTTCAATAACAGATCGATAATTTCGTGCGTAGTGATGGTATCAAGGTTTCCCGTTGGCTCATCAGCAACCAGTACTTTTGGACGATGAACAAGAGAACGAGCTATCACAACGCGTTGCTGTTCACCGCCAGAAAGCTGATGAGGAAACCGATCGGCTTTGCCTTCAAGGCCCACGATCTTGAGCACCTGCGGGACAATTTTTTTGATACGCTTGCCTGTTGCGCCGCACACCTCCAATGCAAAGGCAACATTTTCAAACACTGTTTTTTTAGGAAGTAACTTAAAGTCTTGAAACACCACACCAATCTGACGACGTAGTACTGGAATATCACCACGTTGTAAATGAGAAATATCCCATCCGCCGATTTCAATCCTCCCCTCACTTACCTCTTCTTGAGCAATCATCAGGCGTATGAGAGTGGTTTTGCCTGAACCAGACTGTCCAACAATAGAGACAAACTCACCCGCATCAATGTTGAGATTGATTTCACTCAACGCAACAGTCTCTGATCCGTATAATTTTGTAACATTTTCGAAAGTGATCATGCTGCATCACATGATACCACTATTTTACCTCTTCCACAACGACATCAATAACACCAACTGACGTATTACTAATTGCATTGAATGCATCTTTTGAAAGATCAATAATGCGGCCGGGAACAAAGGGGCCTGTTGATACAATTGTTGTTTCTACTGTTTTATTATTTGCGGTATTTGTGACACGAACTTTTGTGCCAATAGGAAAAATATTCATTGCAGAACCATAACCATTTATGCTGTTTCCTGAAAACCAACTTGCCTTCCCTGAATGCGTCGTCGCTTCTTCTGGTTTTGGCGCTTCAAACACACCAACCATACCTGATTGACCAATCACCTCGCCTTGTACGCGCAACCCATCGGCAGTTATTGTTGAATTCAAATCATCCCAGGTGCTTGTGTCAGCGTTCCATTGCTTGAGTACATATGTCTGCTCTGTCGTTTTTCGCCATGCAATGCTAATCCACAAACTCTGATCAAGAGCTGCAGTTTTACGAATATTAAATTTAAAAATTGGACTCAAAGATACCGCATCACCAAATGTGTTTTTGACTGTTTTCTTTTTAATCAAACGAAGCGACACTATTGCATGAGTTGTCCCTTCGGCAAATGAATTGTTAGGAACACCCAACCAGCATTCATCGCCTTCTGTCTTCAGTGTGTATCCGGCAGTAATGCTGCTTTCAGAAAAATACACTTTTACCGGAGAGATGCTGAGTGTTTGCGCCCGTGCCGCTGAAAAGAAAAACGGGGCAATGCTAAGTATACAGAGGGCGATTTTTAATCTTTGTGGCATAAACGGCAGATAGTATACCAAAAATCAGAAGATCTTGGCAACATCCTTGATTGTCACAAAAATAAGGAGACCAAATAGCAGTAAAAATCCAATTTGGTGTACCCGCGCTTCAAATTGATGTGAAACCGGCTTGCGGCGCACAAGCTCAACACACAAAAAGAAAATACGGCCGCCATCAAGCATTGGAAATGGAAGTAAGTTAAAAATCGCCAAATTAAGAGAAAGTATTGCCGCGAATTGCAATAATTGTGAAACGCCCTCTTGAGCAAACTCGTGGGTCAACACCGCAATGCCAACAGGTCCTGAGAGCTGGTCAGCCACAGGCTGGTCGCGAAGAACAAGGTGACGGAGTAAATCCCAGAAGCCGATCACAATGGCAAGTAGAGCATTCCACGTAGTGCGCAACCCATCCACAATGCCTTGGATAAAACTATCATGGACAATCGCTGTGGACACCAACCCAACACCAACCCCGGTGACTGTCTCGCCGTGTACACTCACTTCGGCAGGTGTTACGCTCAGATCGCGTTGTTCACCATCTCGCTCAACACGCACGGTCACAACAGTATCTGTGTGCGACTGTATGTATGAACGAAAATCATCAATCGCCCGTACTTCCTGAGCATCAACAGAAAGAATGACATCGTGAATCTCTACGCCAGCAACATCTGCTGGTCCATTTTTTTCAACATACGTCACTGAAAGTTGCGCATCGGTGCCGGTATAGGTATCCGGGACCACAGAACGAATACCAATCCAAAATGTTATGATGAAGAACACAGCGGCAAGAAAAATGTTCATGGCAATACCTGCAAACAAAATCAAAAAACGCTTCCAAAATGGCTGTGCAGCAAAAGAATCTGCATCATGAGACTCCTGTTCTTCCAAACGCTCGTCTCCAGCAACGCCTTTGACACGCACAAAACCACCAACAGGGATAGCATTGATCGAATAGACGGTGGGGCCGATTTTTTTAGACCAGACGCGAGGAGGAAAACCAATGCCAAACTCCTCTACGCCAACGCGAAAAATTCTTGCCAAAAGAAAATGGCCGATTTCGTGAACAAGTACAAGAATACCCAGAACAAGAATAAATAACAGAATAGTAATCAATGGGTTCATGCTAGATAGTCATCAACTCTTTTTCTTTTGACTCGACTTTTGCTTTGATTTTTCCGTTCGCATCCTCTATTGCCGATTGCATATCTTTTTCAAAACGCGCGAGCTGATCTTCAGAAAGCTCGCCTTTTTTCTCCGCATCTTTTGCTTTTTTTAATTGCTCTTCACGCACTTTACGCACAGAAATACGAGCATCTTCAGCTTTTTGGTTCACAATCTTCACCATCTCTCGACGCTTTTCTTCGGTCAGCGGAGGAAAGTTGATGCGCAGAATCTGCCCGTCAACAACCGGATTAAAATGAAAATCACAGTCGCGCAGAGCGGTTTCAATTGCTCGAATTGTTGAAGAGTCCCATGGCTGAATCACTAACGTTTGCGCTTCAGGAGCGGTAATTGCCGCAAGCTCTTGCAAACGCATCACAGAACCATAGGCCTCCACAGTAATAGATTCGATCAAAGATGGTGCTGCACGGCCTGTCCGGATGTGCTGCAAGTCAGCAGAAAAATGTTTGAGCGTTTCTTCAAACGCCTGAGTATCAACGTTCATAGAGTAGCATTAAAAACCAAAGAGCCCTTTTTTCTTGGGCGGCTCTTGAGTGCCGGCAAAAATACGATCAGGTGCAAGTGGGCTCACTGACAATGTGACAATATTACGTCCCGAAGGGAAATTTTCAATAGTCTTCCACGTGTTGCCGCCATCAACTGATTTATGAATGATACGACCAAGAGAGAACATGTATGTATTGTCACTACCCGGAAGCACCATGAACGATTTAATATTTGCATTTTCACCTGCGCCTTGTTGAATCAATGTGTTTAAGAATGCCCATGTGGCACCGCCATCAAGACTCCGCACAATACCCTGTGGAGAAAGGAAAAATACCGCAAGGTGATTATTTGGATCAATATAGAGTGAACGGAATGAGGACGGTTTTTTAATTTTATGAGCAGATTGGCTGTTTGTGTTTGCTGGAAAACCGGTAGATAGCTCATTCCATTCCGTCTTTTCTGTAATAAGCGCAGTCCACGTAATGCCGCGATCTGTCGATTTGTGAATATTTTTATCAAGCTCAACAGCATAGAGCACGGCGCTGTTTAATGGATCGATCTGTATATCGGTAATAGGCTCGTTCACTTCCAGTGCCGTTGTCCATGTTACACCTGAATCTGTACTGACCAACACATTACCCGTGGATGTCGATGCATACACACGCGAAGGATTTTCCCAATCCGGCTCAACACGTAAAATAGTTGCAGAACGTGGATCAGTGTATACTGTTTCCCAATGTTCGCCACCGTCTATTGTCTTTTGAATGCTTGTATCAACAGTTGCAAAAATTTCTTGAGTGTTTACAGGGTTAATACCAATATCACGAATGCGAGTGCGCTGTAGTGGGAGTTGTGACCACTGCTCGCCTACTGTGGTTGATTTAAATAAACCAGAATCTGTCGATGCAAGGTAGACAACATCGGCGTTTAATGGATCAAAAAAAATATTTTCAACATTTAAGGCATCAATAGTAATAACTTTCTTTTTTTCTTGCCCAACAAACACGCGTTGTTCCCATGTCTCACCAATATCAGATGAAAAAAATACACCTCCATCAGCTTTAGAGGAGCAGGATGCGCCCAAAAAAGCAACGCTTAACAAAAGGGTTGTGGCGCTTATGGTTTTTACTGATAATCCATGTTGCATATGACTAATTCAAAAATCAAAGTTGTATTAGCATTGTTGTGCATAGTATGCCGAATATGGCGCAAAAAATCAAGGCGCGATGCGAGACGGTCTATAGCAACATTGTCCATAATAAGAGCGTTGTTCAATAGTTGAATGCCAAGGTCAAGATGGACGTGCCACGGTACAAAGGGCTCATCAGGAACTTCGCTCCATGCAACGATTGCCTCCTGTAACAAGGCGCGTGTTGCCGTACCACTGTTCCATGCATTCCAAAAATGTTGAGAGCAAGCATAGGCCTGTGCAACTTCTTTTCGATCCATCATGTCATTGAGTTCAAAAAAAGGCGTGTGTGAAGATGTGCTTGGCTTCCATGTCGGCACCTCGTGCTCTTCGCAACGTGACCGCACGGTGTCAAGCATGCGTTCCGGCGCATGTGTAGTAAGAATCCACACGACATGATCGTGATGCTCTTCCAACGCTTTTAACAATACGTTGCTTGCTGATTGTGTGAGTCGTTCGGCATGAAAAATAACCAACACGCAGTATTGCGCTTGGACAGGCGTGCGCGCAGCCTGTGTAACAAGTTGACGCACGCTATCAACATCAATGCGTACACGATGCTCAGGAATAGAACCGACGCTCGCAAAATCAGGATGACGATCAAGGTGCTGAACATCACTCTGAAGTAGAGCGCTTGCATACTCACGCGCATACGCATCTTGCGGACCGTATAAGGCACCAACAAGAATCGCTGGATGGTGGTGAGAAGAGTATAGATGTGTGTTGACCCAAGAGTTCATGTGCGTTCAATAAGTGACCATGTTTTTTCTGCTGTCTCACGCCATGAAAAACGTTGTGCAACCTTTTTTCCTCGCGCAATGCGCTCATTACGAGCATCGACACGCTCAGAGATGACGGACGACACTGCATGGCTCATTGCTGTAACATCAAACGGATCAAAAAACACCGCTGCATCTTGGGCAATTTCTTTGAGCGGAGGAATATCTGAACACACAACAGGGATGCCCATATCAAGCGCTTCTATTACAGGCATTCCAAATCCTTCGTATAGTGTTGGAAAGTAAAACATATCTGCACACGAAAGGAGCGCCGCAACCGTCTCTTCGTCTTGCCATTCCAAAAAGTGCACGCGTCCTAAGATACCGAGTTCTTGAGCACGAGTACGAATACGTTCTGCGCCGTACCCAAAAGCACCAACACACACCAGATCGCCGCCCCATTGCGTATCTTGCAAGACGCGCGCAAAACTTTCAACACATCGCAACATATTCTTCTTCTCCTCTACCCTACCCAACGTAAGTATGTACGGACGCGTAAGATTGAGCTGCTCAACACGTTGTTGAGCGTTTACTGGAACAGTTCGACGTACAAAACCGTTATGAATAACTGAGAGCTTTTTTGCTGTTGCAGACGTGGGAGATAGGGCCGTGATTTCGCTTGCAGAAAACTGGGAAATAGTGATGATAGTATTTGATTTTTTGAGCGCAAGAAAAAATGCTAAACGATGATACGCGAGCTCTAATTTGGAATACAACGCCGTGTTCCGAAAAAAACCCACATCATGAATAACAGCCACATTCTTTTTACCGCCGATAAGCGGGAGCGTGTGAGCAGAGACGTACAATACATCTATACGGTGTACCAGCAATTCAGCTGAAAGCCTCAATTGGGTCCAGAGCACTCGCGGAGGCCAATTCAATACTACTGAACTCCAGTGTGACGGAAGTTGTGCAAGCTCACCTTGCAGCGGATCACGAGAGTATACAATGATGCGATGCTCTGTCGGAATAATTTTTTTGAGCTCTTGAATAACAAAGAACGAGTACCATTCCGTACCCGTCTTGTGAGCAAGGTTTGCGCGTGAAGCATCGATGCCGATCACCATACTAGGACCTACTCAAAATTTTAACACAAAAAAATACAACAGAAATCTGTTTGTCTGTAAACATATTCCATTTCTGCTGCAAATTGCATATTCTTTCGCGGCATATGTTCATATGCCTTGTCAGAATCTGCAATTTTCGCGACGAAATGTGAATATTTTTCCTAGACATAAAATTTTGAGTAGGTCCTATCTATTTTCCATGATGGAACGTTTATAGGATTCCAAATTTTCGAGTGCAACTCCTGTGCCAATTGCAACATTGAGGAGAGAGTCGTTAGCAAGGTAGGCTGGCACGTCGGTTGCACGCGCAAGAAGTTTGTCGAGGTTGCGCAACATTCCTGTACCACCAGAAAGCACCATTCCTTTTTCAATAACATCTGCAGCGAGCTCTGGTGGCGTTTGCTGCAACACAGATTTTACGGCTTCAATAATCGCATGCAGCTCACCTTGAATCGCCTCGGTAATATCATCTGATGTCACACTAATCGTTCGAGGTAAACCTGTAATAATATCGCGACCACGCACATCCATTTTCAACGGTTCCTTGAGCGGCAGCGCCGACCCAATGTTGATCTTCAACTCCTCTGCAGTGCGTTCACCAATGGCAAGGTTGTGTTTTTTGCGTACAAAGTCAATGATTGCCGTATCGAGCTTAGTGCCGCCAACGCGCACCGACGTATTGGCAACAATGCCGCCAAGAGAGATCACGGCGATTTCAGAGGTGCCACCACCGATTTCGATAATCATGTGCCCGGACGCAGAACCAATCGGAATGCCTGCGCCAATTGCTGAAGCGACAGGCTGTTTGATGATATACGCAGCTTTTGATCCAGCTTGTAAAGTTGCATCGATCACCGCGCGTTTTTCTGTGGAGGTAATGCCTGCGGGAACAGCGATCATCACTTCAGGGGCAAACAACCGAATGCCACCGATCGCTTTGTTGATAAAATATCTCAACATGCTTTCTGTAGTTTTGTAATCAGCGATAACCCCATCTTTGAGTGGTTTCTGCGCAACAATGGAATCAGGCGTACGACCGATCATCTCTTTGGCTTCGTTGCCGACTGCCAGCACTTTTTTGTCTTTCAAAGAAATTGCAACAACTGACGGCTCGTTGATCACAATACCGCGTTTTGGCACAAATACAAGGGTATTTGCCGTACCAAGGTCAATAGCTATTTTCTTAGAAAACATGGAGCATTTAGTAGGTGATCGTAATATGACGATCAATAGACAAATCAGACTGTATCGACGTTGAATTATCCTGATTTTGCACCGTCATGTCAAGCGCCTCAACATATGGAGAAGACTTTCCAACATCGACACGCACAGTAAGTCCATGCGCGATTGTTCCCGGCTGCTTCTGAATGTAGAGGTCGTATGTGCCGGTGTTGATCTGTTGCTCAACATACTCAGGAAGGGTGTATTCGATGCGCACAGTGCGTGTCTCTTTTGGTTCAATGGAGCTAAATCCTTCCACAACCGTGAAACTATACTGATCTCCATCTGCATGCGTAAACATCTCATCATGCACTGTTGGTTGAGTTGGAACGCCATGATGTACTGCAATATCATTTGTTAAAAAGCCATCTGCTGAACGCAATGTAGAGCCTTGTGGAAGATAGATGCGTGTGTGAGTACGATAACGTGTGTAAAAATCATTCACCTGTTGAGTTGTATTTGTATAGGTAATTTCAGCAACGCCAACATAATTATCTCCATCTTTTTTTACCGAATAGGAAATTGAGCGCTCCATTTTTTCATCAGTTTTGAGTGCTGCAAGGTTTGCATCAACCACCATTAAGTAGTCACCATCGGCTTTATGCATTTCGCCAGACCAATTATTCTGCTCAACAAGTTCTTGAATAAGCGGTTCATCGACATAAATCAAAATCTGTTTTTCATCAATATTTTTTATCAACACATTCCAAATATCCACAAATCGATTACGTGGCAGCGTCAGCAGTTTATCCATAAGAATTTTGGACATGCGTCCAATGATCTCTTTACGCTGCTCGTCAGAAATACCTTTATCATAGTAGGCAAACTCAACCTCGTATTGCAATTTTTGAAAAAAATTCTCTTGCGTAAACGTCACACCATCAACAGTGATTGGACCAACCAATCCAAGGAGCGATTCAATAAATGTTGGAGTTACCGCAATCACTCCATCAAGGTGTGGTTCTGCACCACCTTCTTCATGATACTTTGACTCTGCCTTGCGTGCCGTGGTTGGAAAATCTGGAGACCAGTTAATATTACGCAACAGCCAATTTTGCGTCGTCGTATGCTTTGCGATAGGGGCTGGTGACGGCTCTGTTATATAACTACTTGCCGGATTATCAAGATTGTAAATATTGTCGGTGTATATATTAAACTCGCCAGAATTGACTTTAAAAATTCCGTATGTACCTATAAATCCACCTGTTGGACGCAACTCGCGATTGTTTTGCAGTAAGAACAAATAGGTTTTTGGTGTCGGGTATCCTAAGATTGCTGGCAATAACTCCGCTGTGGGCAAAATTCGGTTCATGAGCGTATCGAGTAACGGCAACTGATCCTTTACTGTATCGACAGCCTCTTTTACAGGACCTAAAAGGCCTGTACTTGGAATAGTGTTCAAAGATTCAACAGCAAGACCGATTTCAGAACGCACTCCATGCAAATCAACCGTAGAATCGGCAAGCACCTGAAGCATTGAACGCTTATCTTCAGCGGTCAAATCAGCAAATGAAGCTTCGTCCTTTTGTTTTTGCAACACAGCAAACATATCGCCACCCAAACGCGCGAGTGTTTTCATTCCTGTAGAAATATTTATCCCAGCGTTGAGCAAGTTATCTATTGCGGTCACTTGTTCAGCAAGTCCGGGGATCCATTTATACACTGTGAAACGCCCCAACGCCTCTTGTGCGCTCAGAAAATGATTTTTTGCTGCCTCAAGATCGGTTTGCGCAAGATCAAAATTTTGATGAGACAATGCGGTTTGCGCGTACTCTAAACTCTGCTTTGCGCTCATCGCCTCTGAATACACATCTTTGAGCTTATTATAATTTGCGGCGGTGTAGAGCGCGATGAGAATGGCTAGTGTAGCAACAGCAAGACACAGACTCATAAGAATCGTAACCCAGATGCGTCGACGGCGTGTTTTTTGTTTTTGAACAATGTGTTTAAGAAAATTGAGCATATGCTTTTAATCTGAGTGTTTTCGCACGTACGTCATCCAATCTTTTAAGTGTATGCGAGTGACTGGAGAGAGCACTTGCATGAGACTAAACTTGCTGGAAGCTGACTCTCGTTTATGATAGTGAATGATGCCGGATGTTTCTGCAAAGTACACTGTACGGTAGCCATGATCGTGCATGCGATCGCACCAGTCGTAATCCCCAAAATAGAGAAAAAAATCCTCGTCCATCATACCAACTGTTTCCATAGCTGAACGGCGAATCACAAAACAAGCGCCCAAAAGCCACTCAACATCTTTGGTTTGAGAATGATCATCATCGAGCATCAGGTGACGTGCAATATCTTTTTTTGCAAAGAAAAATTTTCCCAAAAATGTGCGACGGAAAATTGGCGTGAAGCGAGAATACTTTCTATAACATGACATCTGAATTGTGCCGTCGGGGTTATATAATTTTGGGCCCAAAATACCTACATCAGGATGCGCATCCATATATGCAACAATACGACGAAGATCATCAACCTGTGTCACAACAAGATCGGGATTGATCATCACGATATATGTTCCACTTGCGAGGGCGAGACCACGATTATTGCCTGCGGGGTGACCAAGATTTTTTCCATTATACACTACGTGCGCCTGCGGATAGAGTCTGCGCATTTTGGAAGAAAAATCCTCACTTGAACGATTGTCTACAATAATAATTTCAAAAGGAATGCCGTGCTCGGCAAGTCGCAAGCTCAACAAACGTTCAATGTTTAGCCTCAACAAATGCTCCTCTTTATAATCGAGTACGACGAATGAAAGTATCGGGGCATTTACTGAATCCATGATCGTAGTTGACGTGGTGAAATGTGTGAATGAGAAAGAATTTTTTGCCGTTTATGGAGCATTGCTGGCAGCTGTTTTGCTGCAGTAGGAAGAATACGCAGCGTTGAGGGCTCGCACAGCAGGATATAACACAGACGTGCTAGCTCAAGAGGAACAATCCATAGAGCGTGCATACAGAGGGTACTCCACGGTTCGTTTTTGATCAATACCCACCAGTGATTTTTCAGCGAATTTCCGCGAATTCTGAAAGACTTTTGACGGCGCGCCTTCATCACAGAAATCTCCCTCAACTCTTGAGCGGTGCGTTTATGAAACATCACACTGGAAGGAACCAACGCAAGGTCGTACCCCGCGTGTCGAAACCGATAAGAAATATCAACATCTTCTTTGTACGCAACAAACAATGGATCAAAAAACTCTTGGGTTACTCCGGAAACCGCCTCTAACGCACTGCGACGCATACATAGAGCAGCCCCTGTCAAACCAAACACATATTGCGGTTTTTCAGGCAACGCCCGGTGTTCGCCTTCGGCAATATTTTTAAATATACGTGAACGTGAGATAGAAATACCAAGAGAGTCAATAATCGGATGGCCCAGATCTGATCCAAAACGGAGCAGAGCTGGTGAGGCGGCTCCAACAGAGCGATGACTCTCCAGATAATTCACAAGTTCTTCAATAGCACGCGGATCCATGACGAGATCTTGGTTCAGAATGCAGACATACTCCCCTGTTGTTTTTTCAATCCCGAGATTGTAGCCTTTGTCAAAATCCAAGTTTGTTGTTTGAGGAAAGATGAATAGTGGTATGCCTACTACCGCTTTGAGCATACGCAGCGTCGCATCTGTTGATGCGTTGTCAACAACAATGAGTTCGTGAATTGGATACGTTTGTGCGCGTATTGAAGCAAGAAGCTCTTCAATAAATTCCGCACCGTTATATGTGGCAATAACAAGAGAAACCGTTGGTCGTGTCATATATGACGATTGAATGGGATAGAAATATAGACTAGCGCACCAAGAAGTATTCCAAGGCCAAGAGGATGATTGATATATGGCGTGAGCGCGTGCACGCTCATAACAAGCAAAATCGCGACACCACATACAAGCGCGCCAAGATCATTATGCGCATAGTACCAACGCACACAGACATACACAAGAAACAAGAGCGCAACAGTAATATACAACACACCGACACCGCCAACTTTTAACCACAGATCCAAATACCCAAACTCAAATGCTGACGTAGTATACACTCCATCTGCATGAGATGCCATAATACGTGGATCAGCAGAGGTGTACGTCACTGTTGCTCCAAAGCCTGCACCAATCAGAGGGTGCTGTGTAATGGCCCTAAAAAGCGGGCCAAACTCTTGTAGACGCGTCATTGCTGCAGCTTCGGTGTGCACAGATGTAACGCGCTCGGAAAATAAAGAGCCCGACATCGCTGTATCACGCGGCAAAGGAATACGCACCATAACGACAATGCAGACAATAGCAAGTGCTGTATACCAGAGTGTGAGGAGTATACGAGAAAACAAACGCCTCCATTCTGCTCTGCGTTGAATGCACAACACGATAGTAACAACAGCAAGAACACATCCACCCATCAACCAAAATGTGCGCGAGTAGCTGAGCAGCACGGTAAAAATCATTGCGAAAAAAAGTGCGCGGTACGGTCGAAGAGATTCTTTCCGCATCAGTAAACGAATATACAAAACCCCCATAGCCACAAGTGCGTAGATGTGGCTTTGCAAAAAGACGCGCGCGAACCCTGATGGGAAACGGAAAATTTCTGCAATGCGCGTGTCACGAAGCCAAAGGTACGCAATCGTACTCACCGGCTGCGTTGCAAGCGGGTGCGAAAAAATTATGGCAATAATCAATGTTTTTCCAAACAACCACCACAATGCAAAAATAATTGGCTTTAACATATACCGCAAGTCTTCACGCGTACGAAGAGCTTGAGTAAGAGGAAATGCAAGACCTAAAAACAGCCAAGCGTTCACATCAAAAAATATTCCTGAGAGTGAATAATGACGCGCTACTGCGACACAAACACCATACGCGATCACGCACAGCACTCCAACATACCAGCGAAACCATGGCATGCGGAGCAACACTATAGAGCGCGTTCGCAACGCATGAACTGCCGCCATCACAATAAGCACCAAAAATAATCCAAGCCGAATCGACGCATGAAATCCACCTACTGATACGGCAAACATATACCCTTGCGAGCTGATGATGAGTTCAACTGCTACAACAGCGACACCGACGCGCAAATCTTTGTATGAAGCGTATGCGACTCGAAGAAGAACATATACAAAACAAAACCATGCGATCGATGGCATTTGCCACGCAAGAAAAGAGGCCACCTCAACACTCGCCAGCATGAATCCCATACGAAAAAAAGAAAGTAATTTCTGTTTCTCCTGCATATTACAATTGTTTATTTTTTCTTTTTCGCAGCTGAAATGCATCATCAAGAAATTGAACAAGGCGCGCAAGTGCTAGAGCTGGGTATGTGCAAAACGCGATAATTTTTGTATCACGAATACTTTCATGTTTTTGAAAATATGTTTTTACACTCTCATTAAAGTTCCGTTGATTCTGGAGAGAGAGTTTTTTTCCAAATGTCGCTCCTTTCACATGAATCATTGAGGTAAGCGGTGCGTACATAATTTTGAGCTTAAGCTCTTCATGAATACGCTTTTGTAAATCAACCTCTTCAAACCAGAGAAAAAAACTCTCGTCAAATCCACCCACACGCTCAAACACATCGTGCGGAATAATCATACAAGCACCCATTACTTGGTCGACTTCCTGCTCTTTAGCGTAATCAAAATTGGCAAGTAAATATCTTTGCAGCGCTTTTGCGCGCGGAAATGCGTGATGCAACTTCAGTAATGTGAGCGCTTGATCACTCACCTTGGGATATGCACGCACAGAATCTTGATGAGAGCCATCTGGAAATGTGAGATGAAAACCAAGACAGCCAATCTCTGATCGCTGCTTCATGTAGTCGTATGCAATACGCACAGAATTTTCTGTGAGCACCGTATCATCATTGAAAAAAAACAACATGTCGCCTTCCGCTACTTGAGCTCCACGATTATTTGCTGCACCAAAGCCAAGATTTTTTTTGTTTTCAATGAGACGCACCCACGGGAATTGAAGTTTGAGCATTGCTTGAGTGCCATCTGTGGATCCGTTATCAGAAACAATCACTTCGTATTCAATATCTGTGGTGAACGCACGTAACGCACGCACGCAATCAGCAATGTGGTCTTTGGCGTTATGTGATACAAGAATAATTGAAGCTTGCATAGTTATAGAATATCAGCATTTTTCAAAATTGTGCGCACAACATCAAAACGCTTGCTCCATGCATGGTGCTGAGCCATGCTCATGCGACGCTTACGCAATGTAGAGGACTCAGTTGAAAGCGCTTGTTGAATTTCGCGCGAAAAATCTTCTGGCGAAACAGCAAAGTGGACGAGATCTTGAAACTGATCGACACCAGCAACAGGCGTTGCGACAATCGGCACACCAGCCGCGAGATATTCGTAGAGCTTTAACGGATTCATTGAATGTGTGAACGCATCAATTTTGTGTGGAATGATTGCGCAATCAAAAGTGTGGAGCGTTTCTGGCAACTTCAAATACGGAACCGATCCAAGAAAGCGGACATTTTTTTTCTTGCATAATCGCTTCACATCATCTTTTGCATCTTTCCATACTGGTCCCACAAAATGAAAATCATACTCAGGATGTTTGTCGATGATATAATCGAGCAAAGAAAAATTCATGCGCGATTGAATCACTCCATGGTATCCAATAACCGGTCGTTCGTGCTCACCAATGAATGACTGCAACGTACTGTCTGTCGCAGCAAAGTGTTCATAATCAACACCGTTTGGAACAAAAAATACATTGGAACGTCGTTCAAAAATATCGAGCAATCCTTCTGAAACAGTAAAAATAATATCTGCGCGTTCAGTGATGGTGCGATATGCTTCGGCTAATCGATCTGTGTATTGCGTGTACGCTGGATGCTCCATCCAATTATCAACAGCATCAAAAATAAATGCTTTGGGTTTGAGATCAAGAATAGCCTCAGCCGAAAGTGGATCATAGCTCCACACTATGCTCTCATGTATATCAACGTTCAATGTCTTAAGTGCTCTTTGCACAGAACGCATTCCATACGCTGTAACGTATGACGTGTTTGAATTCACCGGGTCGCTATCTATACGATATGACGCACCGCGCATCTGTGTGTGCATATTTTTTCTCCATGGACGAGACGACAGTGCGACGCGCAAAACTTTTGAACGAGAGATCGGAAGTACATCAACACTGACGATACGTTCAAATACGTTAGATGTTTGCAACTGTCGCAACATATGAAAATTCCTATTTACCATCCCCTGCTTCCACAGATGGTTGTAAGTCATATTCATCATGATAAGTGTTCGCGTCATACTCGTTCGATTACCTGTTGAAGCTGTTGCGCGCGCACGTTCCATTGAAAATCTTGCTGCACACGGATGCGTCCATATTCACCCATCATAGTGGCTTTTTCTGTGTCTGTCACGAGCACTTCCATCGCACTTCCAAGAGCTTCGGAATCTTCCGCATCAACAATGTAGCCGGTCTTTTCATGAATAACAGCATCACGCGTACCACCTGTATCGCCAGCGATCACTGGCTTGCCAAAAGCGTTTGCTTCGAGATATGTGATACCAAAACCTTCAACATCTCCGTTTGATAATGCACGCGACGGCATCGCATACAGAGTGCAGCGCGTATACCACGTGGCGAGCTCGTGCGAAGTAAGCTTGCCTACAAAAAGAATGCGCTCACGGTAATTGCTTTTCGCAATCATCTCTTTGAGCATGTTTTCTTGCGGACCACTTCCCCCAATCACACACACTGTGTCTAGCGCTGAATCAGCAATCTGTTCAAACGCCGTGATAACACGATAAAACCCTTTGCGCTCGACGAGTCTTCCTGCTGCAAAAATAACTTTTTTGTTAGCGAGGTAATACCGTTCATTTAAAATAGAAAGATCTTCTTGCGTGACAGACTCTTGTTCAGGAGTCAGTGCAGGACATGGAGTGATGACGGAAATCTTCTGCTCTGGTACACCAAGTGCTCGTACATACTCTTGCGTGAACACACTCACGGTGGTGACTGCACGTGCGTGTCGCAATATTGTGCGCATCATCAAACGATGACGCCATTTCGACTGCGGACCTGACGGCACAGTGACATCCATAGCATGAGTCATCACGATATATGGCACACCATACACAAGAAAAAAAAGGAGTGCAACTGTACCAAGTGGAATAGCTTGACCAACAAGGATACAATCAATAGGTTGCGCGTGATGCATTGTGCGCAATGAAAAAAATGCCCGCATCCACCGCGGCCAATATGTTTTTGAAAGCAATGCATCGGCACTATTATCAAGAACTGTTATGGTGCCTTGCGAAGCGTCCACAATATTCTTGTAGTAGTTTCCTACTCCGCCAATCATCGGCGGGTACTCAAGCGTAATGAGGACTGCTCTTTTCATATACGTGAACTACATTTTGCGAGAAAGAATTGCGCGAATGTCAGAGAGAGCGATGCCGCGCAACAAAAACACAAGCGCACCGTACACCACCGCGGAAATTCCAATAAGAGAAAGAAGATTATACGAGTGTTGAATAGCAAACAAAATACCAGCCATGATCGCGCCGGACAATAAAAAGATCGCGGCTTTTTTGAGCACGATGCCATATGCAAACGGCGCGATACGGTATGCTGTTGGAAAACCAATAATAACAAGCACGATGCTTGAGGTAAGGAACGCATACGCAGCACCCATGTAACTGAAATATGGAATCAACACAAAATTCAACACGACATTTATCATAAGAGCAATGATCATGTTGCGGGTATTTGTGCGCTGTAATCCGGCAGCATTCAACAGATTGCCGATTGGATAATTCAAAAATACAAACGGCAAAGCGTACATGAGCACACGTAATGGCTGTGCGGCTGTTCCCCACACTGTGTCCCACACAGCAAGAATAATATCTTCACCAAGCACGAGTACACCAAATGAAATTGGGATGCTCAGCAACAACATATACACCAATGCGTTGCTGAAAGTTTTTCCAGCCGCCTGCGTGTTGTGCTTAAGATACTCACTCATCACCGGGTAGTAGCTTGTGGCAAATGAGCCCGGGATAACAGTGAGCGCAAACACAGATTTATAAGCGATGGCATACCACGCGGCGTGAGTGTTGCTTACCGTGACCTTAAGCAATTGCTGATCCACCGATCCGTACAAACGGTTGCACAGATTTGCAACAGCAAATGGCCACGAGATTAAAAAAATGGTTTGTGCATCTTTTTTGTTGAATCGAATACGAAAACGAATGCGTGCTTTTTTGAACACAAGCGTAAGCATGCCGATTGATTGCAGCAAAGAGCCGACGCTGAGCGCTCCAATCAACAACGGAAGCGGTGCGTCTATCTTCAAAAGAATAACTCCTGAAACAACGACAGCAATTTGATATACGAATGTCGAAATCGCTTCGTACAATAGTTGCTTTTTTGCTCGAAACACTGACCAACAGAGTGATGTAACGGTATCAATGGTCATCGCAATTGACGCAACAGCGACAAGCAGCACATCTTCGGCAGTCACGTTTTGAAAAATAATATTTGCGCCAAGGATTGTGCCAAACATGACAATCCACGCAACCATCATGAGCATGATTTTCAAACCAATGACACGATCAACATGTTCTTGCAAATGATCAGGGTCTTTTGCGCCTTCACGTGTGAGCACCTGACCAATACCAAAATCCATGAACAACGAAAACACTGACGTGAACGTCAGTGCATAGGCGTACTTACCAGTGTTTTCGGTTCCCAAACTGTTGGACAGGTAGGCAAAATACCACAGAGAAATGACCTTTTGCATCAACGATGCAACAGTCAGATATGTCGTGTTTCTCGCCAAACGAGATTCCGACATAACCACTCTGTTAACGTTTTGACCACTGTGGGGATCTGCGAGCGCGGCGTAAACCCGGTTTCTTGCGTTCCTTCATGCGATCATCACGACGAAGCATGCCTCGGCTCTTGAGTAATGTGCGCCATTCAGCGTTCATAGCAACAAGGATACGAGAGATGCCGTGACGAACGGCTTCAGCTTGACCAGCTGTGCCGCCGCCTGACACTTTTGCTTCAAAATGACCGTTGAGAGGAGCTGCAACGAGGCGGATTGGAGAGATAATCATCTCAACATGCGTTTTTTGAAAACGCTCTGCAGCCGGTTTGCCGTTGACAATCACCTCTTCTGCTTTTCCACCTTCAACAAAACGAACGCGTGCAGAAGCTGTTTTACGACGACCGATAGCTGTGTTCGGATTTTTTTTCTTGGATTGCGTCATGTTATTGGATGGTTAAACGTTTCATCATCTCTTTGCGCAACTTTGTGTCTGGAAGCATGCCTTTGACGGTCATTTGCAGCAGACGAGATGGATTGTTGCTTTTGAGATCTTTGAGTAACACAGTTTTCAAACCACCAGGGTGTTGTGTGTGTCTATAATACAATTTCTGTGTTGCCTTTTTACCAGTCACCTTTACCGCTTTCGCGTTTGTCACAACAACAGCATCGCCGCAATCAAGGTGTGGTTGGTATTCAGGTTTATTTTTGCCGCGGAGAATGAGTGCAATCTCTGAAGCGAGACGACCCAAAGGTTTACCCGCAGCATCAATAGTATGTGTAGTTCTTTTCATAGAGGTACAATTATGAGACGAATTCGAGAACTACTTGTTCTGCTGCGTCTCCTTGGCGGCTCGCTATTTTTGTTATGCGTGTATAACCTCCTTTGCGATCTGCAAAACGGGGGCCAAGCACTTCAACAAGTTTGCGAGCAGCGGTTTTGTTACCAAGACGTTGTTCGAGTAAGCGCATCGTGTGCACGCTCTTTGTCTTTCCTTTCGTAACGAGAGGTTCAACAAATTGACGCACTGCTTTTGCTTTAATCGCGGTGGTCACAATACGCTCGTGAGTGATCAAAGAAATAGCGAGTGTCTTAAAGAGCGCTTTGCGTGGTGCGGCTTTCCGATCGAGTGTAAATGTTCTTTTCTGATGTCGCATACACGTTTATTTTGCTTCACCAAATTGAGCTTGGGACAATGCTTGGAATTGTTCAACCAAAATGTGTGCTGCTTGAGAGAATGCTTCTTCAGGAGCAACAGTACCATCAGTGACAATGTCGAGGATCAATTTGTCGTAGTTAGTCATTTGACCGACACGAACGTGTTCGGTTTTGAAGTTCACAGTGCGCACTGGAGTGTAGACAGCATCAATAGCGATGTAGCCGACATCCATTTTTTCATGCTCACGCGCTTCAACAGTCACATAGCCGCGACCTTTTTGCACAACAATTTTCATGTTGAGTTCAGCAGCTTTGTCTGTGAGAGTTGCGATCACTGCATCAGAATTCACAACCTCAACTTGTGAGTTTGCTTTGAAATCTTTTGCAGTTACAACGCCCTCGCCTTTTTTAGTGAGCTCAAGTTCAACTGGTTCGTCAGAGAACATGTTGAAACGAAGCGCTTTCACATGAAGGATGATTTCAACGACATCTTCTTTTACATGAGGGATCGTCGAAAATTCGTGATCAACACCTTTAATTTTCATCGCTGTAGCAGCTGCGCCAGAGAGAGAAGACAACAATACGCGGCGCAATGCGTTGCCCAATGTATTTCCGTATTCTGGATAACATGGAGAAACGATGATGCGAGCAGCATGTGCCTTGTCTGCAATGCTTTCTGCAACGAACGATGTTGGCAAAGAAATCTGTTCCATAGTCGTGTGAAATTAAAGAGAATAGAGCTCAATGATAAGGTTCATTTGAATATCAGAACCGATCATATCCATGGTTGGTAATTGATTTACCGTAATGGTGAGTTGTTTGCGGTCAGCAGTGAGCCAGCTTGGCACGACTTGGTTCGGATTTTCTGTAGGAGGAAGGGCTTTCCAGTAATTGTCCTCTTTCTTTGTAGGACGCACGTTCAGCACATCAGATGGGGAAACGTGCATTGAAGGAATGTCAACGTTCTGACCGTTGAGCATGAAGTGACCATGTGAAACGAGCTGACGGGCTTGTTTGCGAGATGTTGCAAAACCTGCACGGTACACCACGTTATCGAGGCGCGTTTCGAGCATTTTGAGCATCTCTTCGCCAGTCTTACCGACAGCTGCTTTGGAACGCTCGTAGTACAAATGGAATTGGCGTTCGAGCAAACCGTATGTGCGTTTTGCGCGTTGTTTTTCACGCAGTTGCAAACCGTAGCCGCTCATACGAGGAGCTCGGCCTTTGCCGCCGTGCACACCAGGAAGCTGGTTGCGTTTTGTCACGGCGCATTTTGATGTATAGCAACGGTCACCTTTGAGGAAAAGTTTCTTTCCTTCACGGCGACACTGTTTGCATGATGAGATTGAAGTAGTAGCCATATCAGAGTGTCATGTTACATGCGACGTGGTTTCTTTGGACGGCAACCGTTGTGTGGCATCGGAGTTTTGTCTTCAATGCTCATGATGTTGAGACCTTGAGCGTTGAGAGCGCGGATAGCACCTTCGCGGCCACTACCGATACCCATCACCAACACATCGATATCTTTGAGACCGATGTCTGCAAGTTTCTCCACAGCGTTTTTGACGATCACGCCAGCTGCGTATGGAGTTGATTTCTTTGGACCTTTGAATCCGCAACGACCAGCCGAAGACTGAGATAACGTGTTGCCAGTGAGGTCAGTAAACGTAACGATAGTATTGTTGTAGGATGCTTGAATATAGACGCGTC
Source organism: Candidatus Kerfeldbacteria bacterium (assembly GCA_018500015.2). Taxonomy (GTDB): domain Bacteria; phylum Patescibacteriota; class Patescibacteriia; order UBA9570; family XYC2-FULL-38-9; genus AQU-09. Next base: position 42,377 of record JAHBAR020000020.1, read on the forward strand.
CACGAGTGACTTGTTTTTTCTTCTTGCCTTTGGACTTTTTCTTTGGAGCAACGGTCGCTGTAGCAGATGCAGCAGCTGTTGTTGCGTCGTCCTGTTGTTTCTTCTCTTCTTCCATAGATCCAAATTATGTTTTCTGATCAGATTGTTTGCGACCAGAGCCAGCAGTTTTGCGAACGTTACCGCGAACGGTACGATTGTTCGTCTTTGTGCGTTGACCGCGTGTTGGAAGATGGCGAGCGTGACGAGTGCCACGGTATGCGCCGATGTCCTTCAAACGTTTTACGTTTGCGAGAACTTCGCGACGCAATTCACCTTCAACTTTAATACCTTTGCGATCGAGCTCTTCACGAATTGCCTGAACTTGTGCCTCGGTCAAATCATGAACGCGAGTGTTGGGATTAATACCAACGGTTTTTAAAACCTTTTTACTGAGCGTAAGACCAACGCCATAGAGATACGTAAGAGCGACCTCAATGCGCTTGTCTTTTGGCAAAGTAACACCTGAAATACGTGCCATAGTTAGCCTTGTCGTTGTTTATGCTTTGGATTAGTTGCGCAGATCACAAAAACACGACCACGTCGGCGGACGGTTTTACAATCCTTGCAGCGAACTTTAACAGATGCTTGAACCTTCATAACTTACAAACGAGAAATTATTCTTCCCTTAGTTAAATCGTAGGGTGTCATTTCAACAATTACATCATCGCCGGGAAGCACGCGTATTTTGTACATACGCATTTTTCCAGAAAGATGAGCCAGTACTTGGTGACCGTTTTCCAATGTGACGCGGAATGAAGCCGCGGGCAACAGCTCGTCGACCGTTCCTTTTACCTCTAAAAACCCCTTTTTGTTGGTTCGAATTGCAGCAGCATTTCGACGAGGATTGCTCGATGGTGCATCCTGGTTTGGTTGGCTTGAGGAATCGGTTGTCTGGATCATGTTTGGCGTTTAACGCACAATGAATAAGACACTTTCTAGGCTAGCGGCCCAGAAAGTTGACGAACAGTCATCACATTGTAAAGAGTTTCAGACAAGTTCGTGACTTCAGCTTTATAGAAGTGCGTTGCATAGTATACCATATTTTTTTATGGTGTCAAATAGCGCTTCGCACACACCAAATCGGATATGCCACCAAATCGGATTTATACTATTCATGCACAACGCGCATAACACCACCAGCCTCCAAAACAAGGGTATCACGACGACCAATATTGCCTTGAAGAAGGATCCGAGCAAGACCAGAATCAATCGTATCTTGGAGTAATCTGCGCAAAGGTCGTGCTCCATACATTGGATGATACCCTTTTTCAGCAAGCTCTGAGATGGCTTCAGCAGATACTTCGAGATTGATCCCTTTATCGGCTTTCAAACGCTGAGCAGTTTTTGCGATCATTCGGCGCGCGATTTCATGCACGACCTCTTTTGACAACGGCGTACAAGCAACTACTTGGTCAAAACGATTCAACAACTCCGAACGGAATGATTGTGGCAACACTTTTTCCATAAGCCATTCATGAATATCTTCAGAAGCCATCCCGGCATTGTATGCATTATATATATTTTGATTTGCAGCATTTGATGTTGCGATAATCATACAATTCGTAAAATCACATGTGCTCCCCTGCCCATCTGTCACGCGACCATCGTCCATAATTTGGAGGAATACATTCAGCACATCTGGATGCGCCTTCTCAAGTTCGTCGAGTAAAATGAGTCCGTACGGTTGCATACGAACACGCTCAGTGAGCAAGCCGGTCTCCCCTTTGCCGCCAATAAGTTTACGCACACTAAACGGATCTTGATATTCAGTCATATCAAAACGGATAATGCCATGATTTTCACCAAAATATACGCTTGCCAACGCTTTTGCGAGCTCGGTTTTACCAACACCCGAAGGTCCGACGAATAACAAATTTGCAATTGGACGATTCGCTTCACGCAAACCTTCACGAGCTCGACGCACACTTTCGGCACATGCTTTCACTGCAGCATCTTGTCCAACAACATACTCATGGAGCATCTCCTCCAAATGTAACAACTTTTGGCGCTCATCTTCTGTCAGTGACGTTACCGGAATCCCTGTTTTTTGAGAGATGACGTATGCAATGTCTTCGTGAGTGACTAATGACTTCTCTCCCTTTTTCTCAGCAACATAGAGCGCTGTTTCTGAAATGACATCAATAGCTTTTGCAGGGAGATAACGATCATGAATATATTTTTTACTCCATTCAACCGCAGAGGCGATAGCCCGGTACGTAAAAAAAACGTGATGCTTGCTTTCTTCGATGAGCGCTCGCGCTTCGCACACTTGGATTGCTTCACTCTCGCTCATTTCATTGATATGCACAAGTTGAAAACGGCGTAAAAACGGCGCATGTGACTCAATAAGCTGTTGATACTCTGCGGTGGTTGAGGTTGCAACAATATGCAGCCGCCCTTCTGACAATGCATTCATTAAAATAGAGGCCACATCTTCAGATCCTCCTGTAGAGCGCATGTTAATAAGATGATGAATATCTTCGATGCCTAAAATGATGTTCCCTGCATCTTCAATTTCTTGAATGACTTCTAACATTCGACTCTCAACAGCGCCCAACCCTTCAGCATGCGACAAAAGCGCCCCTGGATCAAGCACAACAAAACGCTTGTCTTGAAGGCTCTCCGGCACATCTTCTGCCGCCATGAGTTCGGCGACACCTTCAAACATCGAGGTTTTTCCAGCACCGGAAGGTCCAACGCATAACACATTTCCATGCGGCTCTTGAAGAATGCGCATAACCTGTTCCATCTCATCGATTCGACCAATCAATGGAAAAAACGCTCCACGCACAGCTCGTGCTGTATAATCGCTAGACAACGATTGTAAGAGCGGCGAAGGTCGAGCAGTCATCGACCGATTCATAATACCCTTTGGTTTATGAGACGACTTTTTTTCCCACAATGCAAAACGCTCACGCAAATGCTCAGCGATACGAATCCATTCAATGGCTTGACGAACCGTATTGTCGTTGATTTCGAGTTCATCAAAAATTCGAGAAGACCATGCATCATGCTCAACAATAGCAATAAACAACTCCGCAACATCAACGGCACGCTGCTTATCAAGCAGCGCTGTTTCAAAAGCGTAGAAAAATAACTTTACAGAGTCTACACTGAGGTTGAGTCCTGCCCCGGTTTGCACATGTTCTGCCTGCATTGCGCGAGCAATCTGCTCCATCACGACCTTCGGAGCCAGACCCAAGCGCACAAATGTCGCGGCAAGCTTTCCTTCCTCAAAAATACCGGCCAGAATATGCAGCGGCGTAATTTGATGATGGTGGAGTTTTTTTGCAAGATGATAGGCATGATCAATCACCTCTAGTGCATCAGGAGTAAAAAATGTGGAAATGTCATATATTGCACTGCTTTGAAGATCTTTCAAGACTTCGTGAGTACGATGTGAAGGTAGCTCGTCCATACGCGCGTACTCTTCAGGAATTCTACGACCTAAAAATATAGTACGTTCAAGGCGATAATATAACAATCCATCAACAAGTAACGAAAGCCAAAAAAAACCAATGATGGGGTTTGGCTGCGTGAACAAACCAACAACAGATTCATAGCGAAAATGACCAACAACCACTGTGTATATACACAAAGCAATTCCTATCAAACCGATACATCCAAGGATGATATGAAGAGCAAGATTTAACACGCGCTGCATGCGGCGCTGCGACACATGGCGCGGACTCATTGGAAGATCCCACGCAAATGCACGCGAACGCATAATCGCGTACAGCGCTCTTTTTCCACGACACTGTGCACATGTCACATGATGTTGCGCAGGGGTGACGGTATACCCAAACCCTTTGCACACAAGGCATGGAATAAATTCAATATCAGATTGAAACACTTCTTGCATACATCAAGAATTCACAGAAAAAAAATGAAACCACACTTGATATGCTAGAACGGGTGGAAAAATAAGCCACAAAAACAGCACCAGAATCCAGAATACTGACAACACACATGAAGAGAGCAACATCAATACAAAATGAACGCTGCGCACGCATATGCTAATGACACGGCTTACCGGGTCTCGAAAACCAAACATCGGCGCTGTAATATAATGCGCGAGCGTTTTAATATGAAAATTACGAAAAATGCCTTCAATTTCATTGACGGCGAGCACCATAATTTTACGAGCACCACCAGTGTACCACCACGCAGGCAACAACACGATCTGAACAATCAGAGTGAGAAGAACGTGTTGTAAAGCAAGCAGAGCTGACATATTTCTTTTTAGTATACCACAGAATACGCGCTCAAGAAAACTAGAGAGCGGAAAAAAAGTTACGCACCGTATCGTACGAAAGCAAAACCATACACTCTTCAAATGTGCACCAACGCAATTCATCAGCCTCAGTATCTTTTGCCTCCGGTCGCTGTGCAACAACCCGCATCTCAAACATTGCCACACGTGAAGGCGCGCCATGAGGAAGAGTGTAGATCATATCGGGTAATGCACGCACAATTTCACACTGCAAACCGGTCTCTTCGAGCACTTCACGCAATGCGGCCGTCTCTACTTTTTCACCCGGCTCAATATGTCCTTTTGGAAAGGACCAATCGTTGTATCGAGGACGATGAATACACAAAAAAAGCTGCACCCCGTTCTCTGTACGTGTAATAATTCCGCCAGCTTTATTGACCATATGTTGACTTGAATACGGCTAAAAGTTCGTGTGCGGCACGACTCCATTCAAAACGACGGACATTTGCATAGCCACGCTCCTGCAACACTGAAGCGTAGGATGGACTATGAACCACGGTAAGGATTGCACACGCTATACTGCGCGCATCGTTCGGATCGCACAATACTGCACTATCGCCCAACACCTCGGGTAATGAGGTGGTGGTTGTAGCAATGACCGGGATACCGTGTAGTTGAGCTTCAAGAGGCGGCAAACCAAAACCTTCATACACAGATGGGTATACCATGACAGAGGCACTTGAATACAACCGCTCTTTCTCATCTTCTGTTGCATACCCTCTGTATTCGACTCCAGCAACGCGCATACGATCAACTGTCGCTTGTGCGTGGTACCCTGCTTTACCTATGACTACACATTCTATAGAAGGTAACTCTTTTTTCACCTCAACATAAGCATCGATCAGTGCATCTATATTTTTACGTGGCTCGATAGTGCTTACAGAAATGATGCGCGGTTGTACAGGAAAAGTATGTCCGCCACCATTGAGTTGCTCAATACCCGGGTACACAACAACGCATCGCCTTTCAGGCACACCATACACGGCCGACACTTCACGTGCTGTACTTTTGGAAACGCACACCAGACGAGTTGCACGCGTCAACATCGTGCGTAACATACGATGCCAAAAACGACCTTTTAATGGAAGATATGCGGGATACCGCTCAAATGAAAGATCATGTACGGTGAGTACCACAGGAAATGGCGGTTGTGTGCGTGGAACAAAATGTAAATTTGGCATCCAAAGCACATCACACTCACCAAATAACCACGTCCACGAACGCCACATCCCTACGGCAATTGAAAACGTTACAAAACGTTTGGGTGCGCGAGTCAACCGCCAATGTATGTTGCTGCCAACAAACTCTTTTTGTGCACGCGCAAGCAACGCCCCATCGGGGTAATGAGAAAGGATGCACAACTCAAACTGGTGTTGAGGCGCGCTCTCAATGAGATGTTTCAGTTGAAAAAAGGTATACCACCCAACACCTGACGGTTTCGGTTCTTGTAGCGCTCGACAATCAACAGCAATGCGCATACTGTACCGTGTATTTATGCTACACGATGTTCAGAGACAAAAAAGTCACGAGTGTAGGTGAGGACTACTCCAGCAACTATACCTGAAATCACCGCAATAATAACAACAAATGAAGGGTCCCAATGCTCTTTTACCACAATAGGATCTGCAGCTGTCAGTATGAATTGCGCAACACCATCCTGCGATCCTACCTCTTGAGCCTTTGATTCAATGACTGTGGCTACAGCTCCTGCAAGTGCATATGCACGTGCTTGGTCAGCCTCAGTGAACTGCACAATGAAATTTTGCGCACCATATTGCCGTGTTTGAAAACGATTGGTAAACCGACTGAGAGATTCAATAGTATACGGCACAGCAGCCTCATCGTACACATCTGAGACAATAGCAGGAGTCATCATCCAACTCATGGCATTTTGCGAGAACACCTCAGAAGCTTTGAGGTCTGAATAGGCCCCACCAAACTCATCATGTGCTCGGACCGATGGCTGAGCAAGAACAACATCAAACGATACAATGGCGGTATATCCCACCGGGCGTTGTGTGGCAAAGAAAAAAGCTGCTAGACCAGCACCAATACCAAGGATAATGGCGAGCAGTGCTGACTCGCGAAGAAGTGAGAGATGGGATCGTGTATGCATAGATATAGTGTACTGAGATTAAGCGGCAGAAGCAACTGCCTCATCAACAGTCTGCTGTATCTTTTTCTTAAACTGCACAACATCAAAACGCTCAACAGTAGCCCGAACTGTCTCAGGCTCAAACTGTTGCGCATCAAAATCCAAGATGGCGTTGGCAAAATCTTCCCATGTTTGATATTGAATGAGCAAGCCGTTTACACCGTGTTGCACAATTTCAGCAGCACCCCCCTTATTGTACGCAATAACCGGACGACCGGAAGCTAGAGCCTCAATCATGGTGATGCCAAAATCTTCTTCTTGCGGATTTAAGAATGCTTGGCAATGTGCATAATGCTTCTTGAGCTCGGACTCAGAGATGCGCCCAAGAAATTCAATATTTGGATGGGCCATTTTTTTCAGACGCTGCAGCTCAGGGCCTGTGCCAAAAATTTTGAGTGGTCGCCCAAGCTTGTTAAATGCTGTCACGAGTAAATCAAATCGTTTGTAGGGAACCAGTCGACCACCAGCAAAAAAATAATTACCAACTTGGTCAAGAGGAACTGGGAAAAAATCAGACACCGTGACTGGAGGGTGAATAATTTGAGCGTTTCGATGATAGTACTTTTTAATGCGGTGCTGGACAACAGCAGAGTTTGCGATAATGACATCAGCTCGTTCCGATGCTAAACGGTCCCATATGCGAACACGAGAAAGAAATAGTTGTAGAGGACGCTGGAGCATTTTTGGAACACCAATCTCTTGCACATACGAATGTGTGTCGCTCCATAAAAATCGTGTTGGTGTGTGACAATACGCGACATGTACAGTGTCGGGACGTGTGACAATCCCTTTTGCAAAGGATGAAGATGTTGAGATCACCACATCGTATTCAGAGAGATCATAGCTCTCTACAGCTGTCGGCATCAACGGAAAAAACCATTGATATTTACGCAAACCAAATGGTAAGCGTTGAATGAATGAGGTGCGAATATCTTTGTCGTTAAAAAATGGATCGGCGTTTTTTGGATCATGCACAACAACGTACACAGGCGCATCTGGCCAAATTTCACAGAATACTTTGAGCACTTGTTCGGCACCACCGTTTTGAGCGAGGTGATCATGGACTATGGCAACTTTCATAATGCGCGTCGTTTTTGAAAAAGAATAAAAGGAGTTTTGATAATAATAATCATATCTAGCATCAATGACCAGTGCTCAATGTAAAAAGTATCCAAACGCACCTCATCCTCAAAGTCCAAATCTGATCGTCCGGATACTTGCGCAAGGCCGGTGATTCCCGGTTTTACATTCAGCACGCGACGCGCTGCCCTAGAATACTGCGCAACCTCTTCCGGTAAATGCGGACGCGGACCTACGACGCTCATCTCTCCGCGCAGCACTAAGATAAACTCAAGAAGCTCATCAAGCGAATATCGACGTAAAAACGCACCAACACGTGTGATGCGAGGATCATCTACAATTTTTACAAGCGGCGAACCGCTGCGTATATTTTTTTCCTGGAGTTCTTTAGAATAACGCAAAGAGTCGGTTTTTGGTTTCATCGTACGAAATTTAAAATACCAAAATGCTTTTCCATATTGCCCAACGCGCATAACGCGATCGTTGTTATCTTTACGCGAAAATACAATTGGCCATCCAGAATCGATAAGAATACAGAGGGCGATAATAAGGTAGATTGGCAAAAGAATACTCAGAGCGCAGAGTGAAAACACAATATCAAAAAGACGCTTCGCAATTCTTCCCCAACCGTCCAGCGGGGTGCGCAACACCTCTACAACCGGAACGCCGGCAATAGGCTGAATGCGCATATGTGAAGATTGTGTGTCAAACAACGCAGCAGCATACAAAAATGTCATGTGTTGTTCATCACAAAAGGCATAGACATCTTTCTGACGCTCTGGGTCACGCTCTGTTTGCGCGAGCATAATAGCGTCTACGGTGCGGGTCGGTTGCAATTGAGCAATATGCTGGCGCACCTCCTCTGTCCAACTATCGGCCTGAAAAATAATCGTGTATCCTAAACGTTTCACATTTGCAATTTCATTTGAAATAAGTTGCGCGACATGGCCCTCACCAATAAGGACAATATTTTTTACACCGATCCCACGTTGCATGAGCTTGCGTTGAACACCAAGAACAATCAGACGACCGAGTGTGACAAAAATCAACGAGCACACATAGGTTGCCAAAATAATAAAGCGCGATGAAAATAGGTCGCGATTAAAGAAAAACAACACTATGATAATGAGCACACCTGTTGAGCAGGAAAAAAACACACGGCGCACTTCTTCAGTAATCTTTCGATTGGCGCGAATACCATATGCGCTTGAAAGAGCAAATATCAACAACCACAGGGCTGATGTCACGCAAGCAAAACCAAAAAATTGCGAAAACGGAATGGTGTAAATTGCTGGCTGAATGTGCGTGACGGACTCTTGAAAACGCAGTGTGTAGGCAACGACGGCAGAAAGCACTAACATCGCCCAATCAATGGGAACGAGGATTGCCGCAAAAAGTAACTCAGTGCGTTTCATAAGCGCTCGTTTGCGTATACCAACATGATGTGTAAGCCGAATTCTGTTAGCGCCACATCTCAGCAGCGCTATGATAATCATCTCTCTGTGACATGACGTTGCCGCCATGCTCAAGCCCATACTCAGGTTGCACTACACAGGGTTTACCACTGCTTCCATTCACATGGAGCACTCACGCATAGCTTCCACACTGCGTGACTTTTCACCTTTCTCCGTTTTGCAACGGATAGTATTGTCTCTGTGACACTTTCCCTCGCGTTTTCATCATCACAGCACGCCATGCAGACATATGTTCTTCATGGCGCACCATCCGATAATTGTGCGGGTTGCCGTTAGCAACTGTGTTTGTCGTTCTTGGAAAGCCAAGAATTCGAGTGTTCGGACTTTCCTCTGCCCTCTGTTTTTCAACATCATTGCAGCGATTATCCCATCAATTGTATATACGCAAACGAACGTGCTATTCAGTGATAGCAACGTCGCATATTATGCTTAAAAAAGCTCAATTTGTCAAAAGTTCGTCCCATGACACTCTCTACTGAAGAACGCCTTTCACTCTACGAACGCCCGCTGAGCACGCTTCTTCTTTTACAATCTTAAACGTACCTTTGATGTTTTCCGTGTTCGTCACATGTGGGCCACCACAGAGCTCACGGGTATACACCGTTCCGTCTGGTGCTTTTGCGGAATACACATTCACTTTGTCAGGATATTTTTCCCAGAAGCTGCCTTCAACACCTTGAGCTTGCGCGTCGGCCTTGTCCATCACTTCAATGCTCACTGTACATTTTTTTGAAATCGCTTCATTCACATACTCTTCTACTTTGCGCACAATTTCAGGCTCAACTTTTTTTGGATACGTAAAATCAAAACGCGTGCGCTCTTCGGTAATGTTTGATCCGGCTTGGTGCACATCGTTGCCCAAGTATTTTCGGAGCGCGGCGAGCATCAAGTGTGTGCACGTATGCAACATTGTTGTCTTCTCGCTATGGTCTGCAAGGCCTCCTTTAAACTTCCCTGCTGATGCTGTGCGTGACAGATCTTGATGCTTCTCCATTTCTTTTGCAAATTCTACAGCATCGACAGAAAGATTTTTTTCTGCGGCGAGCTCTTGTGTGAGCTCGAGTGGGAAACCATACGTCGAAAACAATACAAAGGCATCGCGGCCGGAAATATTCTGGGTTGCAAGCTTCTCAAACTCTTTCATGCCTTTTTGGAGCGTCTCGCGGAATTTTTTTTCTTCTCGTGCAATTTCTTCAGTGATGCTTTCGCGTTTTTCTGAAAGGTTTGGGTAGGCCTCAGCGTAGGTAGTAATGATACTCTGTGCAAGATCGGCAAAGACACCTTGAGGGACACCAAGCATATCGGCATAACGCACAGCTCGACGCAGCAATCTGCGCACAACATACCCACGATCGGTGTTTGATGGAATGACACCGTCGCCAATTAAAAATGTTGCAGCGCGCAAATGATCGCACACAATGCGATACGCTTTTGTCTGTTCAGAATGTTGTCCATATACAGTGTTCGTCAGCTGTTCGATTTTTTGACGCAGCCCGGTAAACAGATCAATGGTAAACACATCAGGATTATCATTCACTGCAGCAGCTAAACGCTCAAGCCCGCCACCAAAATCGACATTCGGTTTTGGAAGAAGCTCGAATCCTGACTCAGTTTTTCGATACGCCATGAACACATTGTTGCCGATTTCCACAAATCTGCCGCAATCGCAATTCACATGGCATGGCTCAGCACTCCATTGAGAATTTTCATGAAGTTGTAGCTGCTCACCAAAATCCCAAAACATTTCTGTATCAGGGCCACCAGGTTCGCCAACAGGCATGTTGCTTGGCACGCCAGCGCGCGACCACCAATTTTTTTTGTCGCCGTAATAGAAAATACGAGCACCTTGCATGCCTTTTGTTTCTGCATCTTCTGCAATAGGAGCGTCAATACCTTTTGCCTTCAACTGCGCCTGCCAAAGTCCTGCCGCTTGTGTATCGCGAGGAATGCCCAAACTTTCGTTGCCAGAGTAACAGGTAAAATACAAACGGCGTGGATCAAGTCCAAGTTCATCAGTCAAAAAAGAAAACATCCACTGAATTTGTTCCGCTTTAAAATAATCGCCGAATGACCAGTTACCAAGCATTTCAAAAAAAGTGGTATGGCGATTATCGCCGACTTCTTCGATGTCTTGTGCCCGAAATGATTTTTGGGAGTCAGCGATACGTGTACCGAGAGGATGCGCACTGCCGAGCAAATACTGAATCATCGGCTGCATGCCAGAGCCTGTGAAGAGTGTCGTCGGATCGTTTTCTGGAAACAGCAATGCAGACGGAACGACAACATGGTTCTGCTTCTTAAAAAATTCGAGATACGCCGAACGAATAGAATGAGTAGTGTGCATACAAATCAAAATAATATGGTGTAGAGAATACCAAAAAGCGGCTTATTTCTCAAGCGTTACCCGTGCTCACAATTTTTCCACTACCAATGAGCTGCTCACTACGGTACCATACAGCATACTGTCCTGGGGTCACGGCGCGTTGTGGATTCTGAAATGTAACCAGAATATTCCCCTCATCTTTTTTGAGAATTGCGCGCTGCGCTTTCTGGCGATAGCGCACTTGTACTTCATATTCTTGGGAAACATCTTCATCGTCAGTAAGCCAATATACATCTTTCACCACGCACGTCGTTGCATACATCAGCTCGTCCTCCGAATTATTACTCACAACCAACTCTTTTGTTGCTTCGCGTTTTTCCACAACGTAATATGGTCCTGTGCCACCAATTCCCAACCCTTCGCGTTGGCCGAGTGTATATTGAAATAATCCTGTATGCGTTCCTAATACTTTTCCATTTACATCAACAATATTTCCCGGCGCTTCTTGCATATACTGTTTCAAAAATACACGATAGTCGATATTACCAATAAAACAAATACCCGTAGAGTCTTTTTTTGCCGCGTTTTGAAAACCACGCTTCAGCGCAATTTCACGCACCTCGGGCTTTGTTAGTTCTCCAAGCGGAAAAAGCGTTTTGCGGAGTGATTCGCGTGGCATGCGTGCTAAAAAATATGTTTGATCTTTATTCAGATCTTTGGGTCGCAGCAATGTTGCGTTCTGAATGCGTGCGTAGTGACCAGTCGCAATCATATCAGCCTCTTCGTCACGCAATGCTCGTTCTAAAAACACGTCGAACTTCATCTCCTGATTACACAGAATGTCAGGATTTGGTGTGAGCCCAAGCTCAATATCATGTAAAAATTCTTTGAACACACGATCATAATATTCTTTCTCGAGATGATAGATGTGAAATGGAATTCCTAACTTCTCACAGACGGAACGTGCATCTTCCGCATCTTTTTCCCAATTACAATCAGTCGCCATGCCTTTTCGATACAGAGGATCAGAAGTCATGTCATCCCAATTTTTCATGAATACGCCAACAACATCGTGACCGTGTTCTACAAGTAACGATGCAGCAACCGAGGAGTCAACTCCCCCGCTCATGCCAACAACAATTCTGCTCATCTTATTTTACCAATGGACTATATCCACTCCTTACCTCTTCGCCATCCGAATACCCATCGCCATCCGTGTCAGAGTTATGTGCACTGGTGCCATAGGTACGCTCCTGTGCATCAGTTAAACCATCGTTGTCGCTATCAATGGTAGAAGAAGTATTTGTGTTCAAAGTAACTGGGGCTGTCACGGTGATATACACCCACACACCAGCTCCGGCAACAATCGCGAGAGTAAGTAGCGCAACAATAACTATCAATATCTTTTGCCATGGTGAAAGACGCTCACGACCAAATAATTCCTCTTGCTCTACCTCGGAAAGAATAGATTGGTGAATAGTTTGCGTTGTCTGAGGCGGTACATGCACGGCGGAATCAATGGATGGTGGTAGTTGACTAAAAATTTGCGTCGCGGCTGTTTGAGGTTGCGCAGGTTGTGCAACGGATTGCGGTTGCTGCGGTGGTTGCTCTACAACAGACGCGGGCTGGCTTGGAAACACCGGCATGCCCGGCTGCTGCATCGGCTGCGCTGGCACTTGTGGCGGCAAGGCAGGTGCACTGTAGGGTGTAAATGCCGGCGCTTGTTGTGTAACAGACTGTGGTAATGGAGAGCCTTGTTGAACATCAAATGCATTAGACTGCATTGCAATTGCAGGTTGCGGCTGAGAAGTGTGTTGAGCAAATAAATTTACAGGCTCACGAGGTGCGAGACGTTGAGGCTGTGCCGGTTGTACAGGCTGCGGAGGTTGCCAAGCAGGCACAGGTGCTTGTGGTAATGGTAATGGCTCCAAAGGTTTTTGAGTGGTCTCTGGCTGAGCAATGCTCGGCGCATCATGCGGAAGAGACCATATATCTTGGGGCTGTTGAGCGGGCTGTGCAGGTTGTGGGTTTTGGTTTTGTTGCGACGATTGAGAGAGTGGCGAATCCATATATAATATAGTATATCACATTTTTCTTAAGTCGCGATGACCCAACGATTTCGACCTTCTGAACCGGAGCGAGATGTCTGGTATCCGGGAACGTGCGCAGGATCTTCGGTACCGGGAAAACCTTTCCCATAATTGAGGGCACGCGCAACACTTGTCTTTGCCTTATCAAATGGCATCACCTGATACATGGTACGCTGAGCAGTACCGCTGCCTACAATCTCCGGAGTTGGTGCAAGCACAATGCCAGCGATAGTCGCTGTAAAGGCCTCTCTATCAAACTGAACAGAAAGCCCTTGATCGGCACACATACGCATCACTACTTTCATCACCTCTTCTTCCACAACAGAACGCAAACGCTCAAGAACGTATGGAAAGTTATGCTGTTGATTTAATTCAACAAGAACAACAAACTCTTCACCGCCAATACGAGCTGCAAATTCGTTGCGACGTAAGAATTTTTTAAAGACACGACCAAACGCACGAAGTACTAAATCACCGACACTATGGCCGTGTGTATCATTAATGCGCTTAAAAAAATCTATATCCATGAGAATGAGTCCGTATGTATGCCCTTGGCGTTGCATTTCTGACCACACACGCTTTTTCTCAATCTCCAAAGCAAGGGTGTTTGGAAGAAGTGTGAGCGCATCAATATGGGCAAATTGATCGATGTAAAAGATAGACCTCTCAATAGCTTGAAAAGTATTTTTTTCAAAAAGCTCAGCCGGGGCAACGCGTTGAGCAAGACGCAACAACACACTACGCATTCCTTCGCGCGGATCACCGTGCACTAAGACTGCGCTTTGTCCCTGCCTCTCATCTTGTCGCCGTGTATATTCAGCATAGATGTGTGGATCGTCTTGAGGTATAGATGGCAGATGCTGAAGAAGGGCCTGTATCGATATGTCATCTATTACCGGCCCCTGCGCACGTGTATCTCTGCGCTGTTGAGAAGCGACCTGCGGATTCATCTCCATACCATCTACAAACCGCTCAACCGCATTACGACCATTTCTCTTTACCGAGTATAGCGCTGCATCAGCCTGATCAAACCACAGGATAGGATTTTTTTGATCAGCACGGCTTGCAAAACCTATGCTCACAGTGACAGGAACATTTCGGAGCTGTGTTTTCTCAATACCCTCAGGCATGCGCGCTAAAACACGGTCTGCAAGATTTCTTTGCACAAGCTCACGGAAATTTTCCAAAAGAAGAGAGGCATGCTCTGCGTTTGTATTTCGGAGTATCAAAGCAAACTCCTCTCCGCCATAACGATACATATCATCTGTAGCGCGCCGAAACACATGCTTCATCAATTTTACAACCTCCTGTAAAGCAATATCTCCTGCGGGTAAACCTCCTCGTGTATTTACCCGTTTAAAAAAATCAATATCAACGATAGCGATCACCGTACCTTTATCTTCTACACGTTCATGTTTTTCACGGTCTAGCTGTGTCCACACGCGAGCAAGATCGCGATCAAACATGTTACGATTCAATGCTTGGGTTAATGGATCAACGCCTGCCAGCTTTTCCAATTGCCCAATATATATAATTACTTCCCGTATCTCACTTGGTTCAAAGTAGTCAGCATATTCAACAATCAGCTGACGCATCAAAATTCCGGGCACCAGAGAAACATCTCGAGTATCATGCAACTGTTCACGCAATTCTACACAACGTACACGAAGATTCTCTACAAGATTCGCCTTTGTGGGCAGCTTTCTGTCTTCGCTTCTAGCGCGTACGCTATATCTCTCAGCAAGTACGGGAGGTCGTCCAAATCGTAATGGCCGTTCTTTTTTTCTTTGAAGAATAACATTATCCATCTCAAAACTCTCTAGTATAAAAAAATTTCCTTGTCTGTATTACATCATGTTTGATGGCTTTTTTCAATTGACCAACGCTTGTGAACCGAACGTTTGGCCGGAGAAACTTCAATAAATGAACGATGATCCATTGATCGTAAATTGTCTTATCAAAATCCAAAATATACACTTCTAACTTACGCTCACGCAGATTGAATGTTTTTGCCGCGCCAATAAAAGCGGCGCCGTGATATAGCTTGCCGTCTACACGAACCAGAGCAACATATATGCCTTCACGAATCGAGCGATTATGGAGTCGAACATTGGCTGTGGGATAACCAAGAAGACGTCCGCGTTGAAAACCCTTGCGGACAATACCACGAATCCGCGCTATTTCTTTACGCCCTTTTTTGAGGGTTGCACGCTTGCCTGTATGCCGCGTTGTATAGTTTTCCATTCTTTTTTGAGCGCAGCATTCATAGTGCGTGCTGTTTCTTCGGTCAGTTGACGATGCTGTTGATACTCTTCCATGACTTCATCAACCAAACGATTGTATGATGCTGCTGTTATATGTTTCATCTTTGCCGCTTTTTGTGAAACCATAGACAACAGAGCAACGCCGTGTTCAACAGAATCTTTCCAGATCTTTTTTCCTTTTGGGGTTTTGGTAAAAAAAGTAATAATGCCTGCAGCTGCGGTGCCTAACACTGTCGCACCGACTAAAAATTTTGAAGCTGTGTGTTTTGCCATATGCGTTTGAGAATTAATTTGGATACATTCTACTACACCAACTCAATGGTGTCACCAAGCGATGGTATGCGACTTGAGAGTTTGTGCTGTGTCTGTATATACTCACTCAAACTTTTGGCTTGATCTTCTTCACCGTGAGTAATAAAAATGTTGCGCAGCTTGAGTGGATCAAATGTCGCAAGCCAACGAGCAATGTGCGGCTGATCGGCATGCGCGGAATATCCACCAATCGCTTTCACTTTTGCCCGAACCGGAATCTCTTCTCCATGCATACGAATCGATGTTTCACCATCAAGTAAGCGGCGTCCAAGCGATCCTTGCACTTGATACCCAACAATAAGATAGCGATTTTTTGGATCAGAAATATACTGTTCAATGTGCCGTACAATACGGCCGCCTTGAGCCATACCCGAACCCGCAATAATAACCTTTGGTGCTGGCACACTGCTAATCGCCATTGACTCCTGAGTTGTGCGTGTCATCTTCAAACCCGGAAATGAAAAAATGTCTGCATCTTTTCGTATCATCTCCTGCGTTTCCGGATTTAAATACCGGGAATACTGCTGAAACACTTCGGTAGCAGCAATGGCCAATGGGCTATCGAGAAAAATCTGCAAGCGAGGAATATCATTATTATTTACAAACGTATTACACTCATACAAAATCTCTTGTGTGCGCTCCATGGCAAACGCCGGAATCATCAACACCCCACCTTCAGCCGCGACAGTGTACATCATCTCCTTCAATAGACGTGTACGCTCTGCCGGACTCTCATGCACGCGTCCGCCATACGTCGACTCAACGACCACGTAGTTCGCCTCACCGATGATGTCGGTAGGATACAACAGCGGTACAGGAGTATTGCCAAGATCACCGGAAAATACAATTGAAACACCGTTATGGGTGATGCGAATACATGAAGAACCTAAAATATGCCCCGCATCAAAAAACTCTACAGTTGTGTGCTCATCAACTTGGATTACTTCTCGATATTCCACACCTCGAAATCGAGCAATGATCGCACTCACATCCTCGGCGCTATATATAGGCTCTTTGTCGTGTCGCCGCGCCTCTTCTTCTAAAATGTGCAATGAGTCAGAGACAATAAGTTTTGCGAGAGCCGCTGTTGGTTGTGTTGCGTAGACAGTTCCTGCAAACCCTTCTCGCGCCAACTTTGGCAAGCGACCGGTGTGGTCTAAGTGTGCGTGCGTGATAAAAACAGCACTCACCTCTTTGGGGTCGAACAAAAAATCATCATAGTTACTCTCTGTTGCCATGCGACTGCCCTGAAATAATCCACAATCAATGAGATATTTTTTGGTGTCAGTCTCAAGTAAGTACGATGAACCGGTCACCTCTTGTGCAGCTCCACAAAATGTAATTTTCATAATTTACCAAGGAGAATTTTTTATGCCCAACCAATACCCAACGTGGTTGCCAACAATATGCATAATTGTACCAAATGAAATCAAAATAACCCACATCACCGTTGTGATCTCAACAAAAAATCCGAGCACGAGCGATGCGCCAAGCACAAAATCAATTTGGTCAAATGGGAACCATGTCTCGCCCGGCGGAATACGCATGCGACGTTTAAAAAAAGATTTCACCAAATCGCCGGCAATCGCTCCAAATGCAAATGCAAAACCAAACCACCACGGAAATTTGCTCATATCAAATGGCGACCATGCACTCATGAATGCAATATGCATCACAAGATACTGTTCGAGCAGAAAAAACAGACCTCCACACAGTGTTGCCGTAATCAATCCGCGCCATGTTTTGTGCGCACCAAAAATTGGCTCGCCGGCAATGGTCCACCCAAAATCAACGGGAACAGCAAGTCCACCAAACACACGCTGGAAAAACACCGGCGACATGTTGGCAACACCGGCAGGGAGATAAAAGAACGTCAAACGAAGGGTGAGAAGTCCAACGAAACCAAGAAAAAGAAATATACTACTCATTACAAATCAAGGTTCGCATTTTTTGCATGTGTTTGAATGAAGTGTTTTCGAGAGCTGACATCTGAGCCCATGAGAATGTCAAAAATTTCATCTGCTTTCGCAGCATCCTCAATAGTCACTTTTAAGAGCGTGCGGGTTGCTGGGTCCATTGTCGTTTCCCAGAGCTGGCCCGGATTCATTTCACCCAAACCTTTGTAGCGCTGAATGTTTACACCAGCCACTGTACGCTCTTCATCTTCTTCCAAAGGCTCTTGTGGAGCTTCTACTTCAGGTTCTTTTGTCTTCTTCCCTTTTTTTGCCGCTGCAGCCGCAGCTAATCGTTCAACAGCAATTTCTTTTTCAGCATCTGAATACACATATTCAACAGTTGAACCTTTTTGCAAACGATACAGAGGTGGTTGAGCGATATAGATGTGTCCGGCAGAGACTAGTTGAGGAAAATGACGATAGAATAATGTCAGAAGTAATGTGCGAATGTGCGCACCGTCAACGTCGGCATCGGTCATGATGATAATGCGATGATAACGAAGTTTTGCGATGTCGAACATCTCGCCGATGTTGGTGCCAAGCGCGATGAGCAGCGACTTGATTTCATTATTTTGCAGCATCTTGTCCAAACGCGCTTTTTCGACATTGAGAATTTTACCGCGTAATGGCAAAATCGCTTGAAACGAACGGTCACGCCCTTGCTTGGCTGAGCCTCCTGCAGAGTCTCCCTCTACAATGTAGAGCTCGCAATCTTCTGCGCGACGCGAAGAACAGTCGGCAAGTTTGCCGGGTAATGTCATTCCTTCAAGCGCACCTTTACGGAGTACGGTGTCACGTGCGGCACGAGCGGCATCACGCGCCTCTTTTGCAAGCAAACATTTGTGCAAAATTTCCTTAGCATCTTGCGGATGTTCTTCCAAAAAAATAGTAAACTGTTCACCAAAAACAGAATCAACAATCGGACGTACTTCGGCGTTGCCGAGCTTTTCCTTTGTCTGACCTTCAAATTGCGGTTCTGGAATTTTGATGGAAACGATAGCGGTCAACCCCTCGCGCACATCTTCACCAGTCAGATTCTCATCTTTTTCTTTTAAAAAATTGTTTTTGCGCGCATACGAGTTGAGTGTGCGAGTGAGCGCTGTGCGGAAGCCTACCAAGTGCGACCCGCCTTCAATGGTGTGAATATTATTGACGAATGAATTCACCGCTTCGGTGAAATCTTTACTATACTGCACAGCAATCTCAACCTTCACGTGCTCCATCTCTTTTTCAACATAAAACACCTCTTCTTGGGCAATCTCTTTTTTATGATTGAGATGCTCAACGTATGATGCAATGCCACCCTCAAAGTAAAATCCGTATGCGTGCACAACATCGGAACGTTCATCACGAATTGAAAAACGAACGCCTTTTGTAAGGTACGCTTGTTGGCGCAAGTGATCCAAAATATATTTCCAATCAAACTCTGTGACAGTAAAAATGGATGCGTCTGGTTTAAAAGAAATTGTGGTGCCCGTTCCTTTTGCCACCTTGATCGGCTTCACATTTCCTTGCGCTTTGCCACGCTTGTATTCCTGGCGCCACAGTTTGCCGTCGCGTCGTACTTCCGCAACCAAATCATCGGATAGTGCATTCACCACAGAGACACCGACACCATGAAGGCCGCCGGAAACTTTGTATCCGCCATCGCCGAACTTACCACCAGCGTGCAACACCGTAAGAACGGTTTCGAGCGTAGATTTCTTTGTCTTCGGATGTTTTTCAACAGGAATACCACGACCGTTATCTTCAACAGAGAGCCAACCATCTGGCAGCAACGTAATCGTGATTGAATTGCAATATCCAGCCATCGCCTCGTCGATGGAGTTATCAACAACCTCCCAAATCAAATGATGCAACCCTTTGTGCGCAGTGTTGCCGATATACATACCGGGGCGTTTGCGAACCGGCTCCAGACCTTCCAAAACCGTGATTTGTTGTGCACCGTACGCCTGTGTCACTTTATCTGTCAATTTTGCCATAATTTTCGCTAAATAGAGCTCAATACTTCTGAGGTTTAGTATATCATAAAAATCGATTTTCCGTAAGGTTTTTGCCGTTCTACTTTTAGACTCATTCAATCCTCAACCGCATCTTTATTTCATTCAATTTTTCGGCTACCTCCACGTCCGAAGCTTGACTCCCTGTCAGATGTCTAAACGCCTCTAAAAACAAGGGCTGCAAAGCTCTCGATGCTTCTGTTTTCTTATGTACAAAGACTATGATGTTTAAAAATGTACGATAAGCAACGGATTCTTTACTGCATGGCGCAAGAACAGGAATACTTTGAAACACAGAATCAACCTCACAAACAAATTGATCATACGCAATTTGGTCATCAAGCTCTAGGCCTGCCCGCTCTAAGGCGGCGATATACTTTTCAGCATCTTGGCCATACCTTGCAGCAAGCTGAGCGCACTGCTCACGGCTCGATATCATAGCCAAAGTTAAATCACGAGGAAGAGTAGAAAAATATCTTTCAACTATGCGAAGGTATCTATAGGTTGCCAACTGTACTTTTGGATTATCAATTACGGATTGGTGGCAGTCTTTCAGAAGAAGAGTGTAATCAAAATCGAGTCCTTGCATGATTTGAAAACGCCGGAGTTTGCGTAGTTCATGATCAGCGTCGCCACGAGTTTCTAAACGCTGACGGAGTCGATCCGCATCAACAATTTGCAGCTCTATAAAACGACCGTACGGCCGCAATCCTTCTCTGCGTTCTGTAGGCAAAAAATTCATTGCTGGATGAGATGGCACGATACCATATTCCAACATATGGGTAACCACGCTGTGAGGTTGCGTTTTTTTGGCATACCGTAAGGCCGTATGCACAGTAGACTGTCTGTCCATAGACTGCATACCGCCACTCTTTCTTAGAGTATCTTCAAGCTCTGGCCCAAATTCTGCAATAATACGACCGTCCCACCTATCTCTAATTGAAGCTATGGTATCTGAGCGATCAACAAGAGTACCGTCCTGATATGCTCTAAAATCTGCATATGCTCCACTCACTAGTGAGTCAATCAGTGATGCAGAGCTGGGGTCCACCGCGACACGCTGTAATACCGTGACAGGCGCACCATTGTGTTCTAAAAATTCAGGTACGCCGCCATTTGGTCGTATGCGTAAATCTGCAGCTCCGAGAATCCCCACTGTATGATCGGGAAAAAGATCGTGAATTAAAGACATTGCATAAAAATGCATCTTATAAAAATACGGCGAGGTTGGAATACGTTTGTTAAACCGTCTTTCCAAAAAATCATTGTCATGCGTTCTATACCATTCTTTTAATGCGAGAGGATCTTCTGGACGACCAAAAAAAACGCACACGACCTTCTTCGCCGACCTTGTCTGGTGCCTGCTGCAAAACCTTACGAATTTCTTGAGAAGGAATCATATATTTACTGTACTTTATTACTACTTAGGTAAGGTCACACTAAATGTTGCGCCTTTGCCACGGCCGGCTGACTGCACGTCAATGCTTCCATGCAGAACTTCGAGCGTGCGTTTCACAATATACAACCCTAAACCGGTGCCGTTTGGATCCATCTCAATCCCCTCTTGTCCGCGTTGAAATTTATCAAAAATCTTTTCTCTCTCTTCCCGCGTCACACCCATGCCGGTGTCTGTGACAGAGATAGTGTAATGCTCTGCGCGTGCCACAAGGGAAACAGTGATCGTTCCATTTTTTGTATATCGAATGGCGTTGTCAACCAAATTTGAAAGCGCTTCAAATAATTTGTACTTATCAGTCATGGTCATCAGCTCTTCTACTTCTGTGTTGAGTGTGAGTGTGTTTTTTCGTTGCGTTGCCAGCGGCTCAAGATGAGCAATAATGCCTCGTATCAAATCGACAATGTCAATCTTCTCAAGATTCACACGAATTTGCGGGTCCTCGAGCTCAGTTGCTGAGAGTAACTCATTCACAATGCGCTCGAGACGACCACTACTCACATATGCATGATGCACAAACTCGCGCAATTTTTCTTCTGAAAGCTTTGGATCTTCTTCAACCATCGAGAGCATACCTTTGATGACGGTTGTCGGTGTGCGCAACTGATGCGAAGCCACAGACAAAAAGTGCGACTTCATTTCAAGTAGTGCTCGCAAATGCTTAGTGGCTTCATCAATGCGCTCTTGTAGGATGGTGTTGAAATTATGCACCTCTTCATATAATCGGCTGTTGGTAAGAGCGATTGCCGCATCGTTTGCCAGCGTCACCAATAATTCAAGATTAATTTCGCTCACCGCCTTTCCTGAATGCAAGTTGTCGACACCAATAACACCAATGACCTTTTCTTTCGACACCATCGGCACAATCACGAATGACTTCGTTTGTACAAAACCAGCATACATTTTATTCACACGCGGATCGTGTTCAGCATCAAGCACAACCATGGGCTGACGATACTTTACCACGTGCGAAAAAATGGATTTACTAATATCAACAGTAAAGTCCAAACGGATATGCTCACTCATACCACGACCAATGCGCGGCGCGAATGTTTTACCATCAGGATTCATCAAATACATCAACGCGCGATCAACGTGAAGAAGCTGTATAATACTGTCCATAACCGACTCCAAAGTCTCCTTCACATTCAGCGAAGAGTTCATTGTTTGACTAATGCGATTGAGGGCAACAAGCTGCTCAATACGAATTGCAAATTTTACATCAAGCATGACTCGATGGAATGTCACCGATAACAAAGTACGAACGTGTTCAAGTGTGTCGACAGTATCTTTGACCAAACGCATACGTCCACCTCGACACTCAATCCAACCAACAAGCGTAGCATTCACTGCAAGAGGCACAACTGTATGAATATTTTTTTTCAATACATAATCATGAAGCTCGGGTCTGTGCATCAATTCGACGCGCGTGAGCACATGCCATGCATCTTGATCCTTCAATAAAAACGATCTGAGTGCTTTGCCATGAGACGTTTCATTATCCAAGACCGATTCAAACTGCTTTGCTTCACTTCGTAAGTACACCACCACATCAGAAAACCCCATCGAGCTCATCAACAACGCCCGGACATGCTGCACAAGCTCATTCTTGTCTGTGTATTGAGCAAAAATATTGACGAGCTTTTCTTCAATATGGTCTGCAGGAATTGATACGCGCAATATAAGGCGACGCGTATATTGACGAATAATGGTGCGTAACGGTGCAAACGCGACTAGTAACACAACGCCTGTCGCACCATAGATAACTGGCTCAAAAAAAGGTTGGTGTTGAGTGATCGCGCGCAATGTACGAACAGCTATTTCATATAGCACAGCAAGCACACCAATGGTGATGATTGTGTAGATATATTGATGTCGAATACGGTGTGCAGGCATAGTTGACTGTAGAACAAACGTTTCGATATACTACTCACGGTTTATATATTGCGCCGAAGTAGCTCAGCTGGTAGAGCAACGCATTCGTAACGCGTAGGTCACGAGTTCAAATCTCGTCTTCGGCTCCACCATCCCTTATTCAGCAACGCTTGCCTCGGCGTTTACATTCGTTTCAGCAGTGCTTGCATCCTCTGTCTCTGCATCAGCATCAACATACGGATTCTCAGTTGCAGTGGTTGTATCTTCAACTACCGGATAATGCGGAAGCATCTTATACACCTTTGCTGAAGTGGTGATCTCTTCTATACGATCGTCGACTGTTTCAAAACCGATTAAAATGTGGCTCGCATCAACAGTTCCTGCACCATCATCACGACTGTTCAGCTTGATAATATGGTAACCATATTGTGTTTTAACAAGCTCAGAGAGTGCGCCAACTTCAAGAGCAAATGCAGCCTCTTCAAAAGAAGCGACCATAACCCCTTTTCCAAAGGTGCCCAACGCACCGCCAGAGGATGCTGAACCAGTATCGGTGCTGTACTCTTCGGCCAACTGTTCAAAAGTCTTCTCCCCTGCTTTAACTTGAGCAAGAACATCTTCGGCTGTTGATTGTGCACTAGAATCCACAGAAGAATCTGAAGCAAGTGCATCATTAAGCTTTTGGCGAAGCACCACAGGATAGAGAACATTTTTCTTAAAATCGACAACTGTCCAGCCATACAAATCCTCTAATGTTTGAGCAATTTCATCTTCAGAAGAAGCTTGTGGCAAAATCGTTTGCGTGAAATAGTTATCAACATCTTCATCAGAAACCGTGACATTCATCTTTTTGGCTAACTCTTCAGTGTAGGCAAGCTCAAGTTCGCGATCATACTCTTGCTCGCGCAAAACAGCATCTGTTGGCTGAGCTGCAATCGACAAACCATATTCAGTTTGCTTGCCAAAAAAGTGTTTTGCTGCAGCGACGGTATCTTCGTATTGATCCAACGGAACACTCAACCATTTGCCATCAACATGCGCGACCGCAACTGGGAACGGAAGGTGATGAACAAACCACGAACGCAGCGCATTACTTGATTTTCCCGGGAAAAAATACACCATACACCACATCACGCATACAAAAACAACAATAATCACCAGCCAAAACAAAGCGATGGTTTTCCACAGACGGCGTTTTTTCTCAACGAGCGCTGGCGTGCCTGAAGAAGTGGTGCTTTTTTCTACGGCCGAAACCTCTGCGTCAACAACTTTTTCGTCCATCTTTTCTTCATTCATTTTTTTGTCGTTCATGGCTGTGTATAATTATTCCAAAAATAGCGAAACCATTTTTGAGGGTTAGGTTGATAATCTCGTATAGGAATATACTCCTTTGTGTCCGAGTCTGGCAATACCACGCCGGGGGAATCCTCTACATCGGAAAAAATAATAACCTGCTCACCCGGACTCTGAACACCAAGCTTTGTACGCGCTTGCTTGGCTTGTTCGTTGGCGGTGTTCAGTAAAGCAATAACAGATTTGAGGTCGCCATTACGACTTTCAAGTCGTATGACCTCTGCATTGAGCTTGTCGATTTCGTGCTGCAACTCCAAACGACGCAACCCTTCGCGCACAACAGAAAATGCGATAATACCCACGAGCGCCAAACCAACGACAATAAAAAGCGGAGAACGCCAAACGCGGACGTACCACGCCCCCTCGCGCAACGCTCGGCGGCCTACCATTCTTCCTGAGGCTCTGGTGCCTCTGAGTGCCTTTTGCATGTTTTGAGTATGAGTTCTTTTATCGCTTCAGGTTTGCTGACAGCGCGCAGCTCAATGTGCCCGCTTTCATGCATCGGGACAACAATCACCGTGCCTGCACCGGCAAATATTGCACCAATTCCTGTGGAATGATACCGCACTTCGCGGATCATGGACAGAGGGTATTCGTTCACTTGCTTCACAAACAGCTTTGGACGATCAACATCAATCAACCGTTCGTTGGTAAGATATACTGCTGACAACGAAAAAAGAAGCCAAGAGCGCACAATAAGAAAAAAACTAAGCACAAACAGCGCAGCCCATATCACAATGCCAAGTACGCCAATACGAAATAGTGGATAGGTTAAAAATGCGGCAAGAGCAAAAAAGATTGCGGAAAAAAAGAGCGCCTTGCTATACTGGAGTATGAATTGGGGTCGGATGGTTGTAATCAACGATTCGCTATACCGCAATGTGACAAGTAATTTGTGTTTCATATGTCCAAAAAATCAAAGCGTAATTGGCAGCATCGCGTGTGGGTGGTGATCTCTATCTGCGGCGTTCTTGCCATGCTTATGTATACAATGCTTCCTCTGCTCAGCACAACCTGAATTTAAAACTGTGCCCGCTCAATAAGAAACAAGACGATGCCGAGCACAGCACTTACTGCAGAGATAATCCAAAAACGCATGACGATCTTTGGCTCTTGCCAACCGATTGCCTCAAAATGATGGTGAATAGGTGTTGAGATAAACACCTTTTTTCCTTTGCGCAATTTTTTGGAGGTGATCTGAATAATGACAGAAACCGATTCTGCCACCAAAATGCTGCCAATAATTGGAAGAAGCCATACGGTGTTGGTAAGCATCGCTACCACGCCAAGCGTAACACCTAAAGACATTGATCCAGTGTCACCCATGTAGAAGCGTGCTGGATGGATGTTAAACCACAAGAAAGCGAGAAGGCTGCCTGCGATGACTGCACAGAACGTTGCGAGGTCGTAGTGGCCTTGAATGTATGCAATCGCACCAAATGCTGCGAAGCTCGCGAGCAACACGCCGCCGGCCAAACCATCAAGTCCGTCGGTTTCGTTTACCGAAAACGATGTGGCCACAATAACGAATACAAAAATAGGAAATGTCCACCAGCCGATTTCAACATTGCCGTAAAATGGAATATCGATAATGGTCCATTGCAGCTTCACTGTAAACCAATAGGCCGCAATCAGCGCAATGATAGTAAAAAGTCCAAGACGCTCCATCATCTTCATTCCCCCGCCATTTTCACCGATACGTCGAATATTTAGAAAGTCATCGGCAAGCCCTACGAGCGCTGCAAGCACCAATGCGCCAAGCGGTAAAAGTGTTTCACTGCGCGATAAAAAACTTAAACTTGGCGGGACAATATTTGGCATGATCAACGGCAGAAGCGCAAATAATCCTGCAAGAAATGCTGTCGTACCCCAAATAAGCACACCGCCCATTGTTGGCGTACCTTGTTTGTGCGCGTGGAGTTTTGCGAAGACCGGTGTTTTGGAAAGATCGTCGCGGATATTTTTTCCTAAACGATAGCGATATAAAAAATGAGTAAGTACTGGGGTGCACGCAAACGCCAAAATAAATGAGGCGGAGGTCAGAAACAAAATTTTAACGACAGTAGTGGAGTCCATCAGACTGATTGATTAATAATGACGAGTAAAATAGATTCAATAAACAACAACAGCTCACAACAGGCTGTGAGCATAAGAACGGTCATACGCATGCGATAGAGGTGTGTCGCATAGGCCAGCGTAGTGTTGAGAGCTACAATGCCCAACCCTATACATGGGATCCACGCAGCGTCCCACAAGGAACCTGTCCTATCAATGCCAAAATAGACGGTATAATGAAGGAAAATCGTGGTTTGGTTTTTTGGTAATCCAAAATAGAGTGCACATGCTTGAGCCGCAACGAGAGCGATCGTGATAATAACAATAATCTGCGGCCAACGAATGCCAAATCGCAGACGAGAAAAACCTAACAGTACCGCCGACCAATTAAATTTCATAAGTTATGTTGAAACTCCCTCAAAGATTACCTGAATTTTTGAATACATGCAATCCTAAAATATGGTAAAATATATGCTCTTGACTGGGGATCGGCTTAATGCTATATTCTCCGCTGGAAAACTTATTATCATTCATCCGTATGGCACATACCAAGGCTGGTGGCTCGACCAATAATGGGCGCGATTCAGTATCAAAACGCTTAGGTGTCAAACGCTACGGCGGTCAAATCGTCAAAACTGGCAACATTCTTGTGCGCCAGCGCGGCGAGAAGATGATTGCAGGCGATGGCACTCGCATGGGCAAAGACAACACAATCTACGCGGTTCGCGACGGAGTTGTCTCGTTCATGAAAAAGAAGATCGTCCATTTCACAGGCCACTTCAAAAGTAAACAAGTCATCAGCGTGAAATAACGCCCTAGAACTTTTCAATCCAAACCGCTGTCATGGCGGTTTTTTGATTATGCTTGTTGTTTTTCAGCCAACTCCTCTTCGGTCCACACAGGCAATCGCTCTGGATCGGAAATTTTTCGATCAATGCGAATATGTGGAGAGATTTCCACATATTGAGGTGAGAAAAAGTCCTGCTTTGGAACAAAGCGAGGATGCTTAAGCATACTCATGTCCGAAAGCACATCAATACCTTGTATATGTAGAGTGCGCTCCCAAGACTCAAGTAGATAAGAAAAAGATCGCGGAACTTGCGTTAGGAGCATGCCGCCGTCGGGATTAAGTCGCCGCCACATACGTTGAAGAAAGACAAAAAGAAAACGTGGGTCGTCTGAAAAGAGAGTCATGGGACCATGTGGGCAGCACAAGATAAGATCAAATTTTTTTGAATCAGGAGCCTGTACATCAAGCCACCTATCAATTTCGCGCCATGCGGCTGCATGCGAAAGATCACCTTCAAGAACAGAAATATGAGCAGCTACATACTCAGCGCGAATGCGTTCATTAGTATTATCACGAAGGCTTATTGCTAACCCAGCATCAGGCAAAAACCCGGACAACGCATGCCCGTCGCTCATAAAATCGCCAATCACCACGGGCAGTCCTTTATTTTTGCGTTCCGATACAAAACGACGAATTCCGTCACGTTCAAAAAAAAGATTCTCAAACTCTCTTTCATAATCACTGCTTAGTCTACGATAAATATACCATCTTTTTGCACCCTCCCTAGTTTCCCCAAGTCGCATGTGACGCGACTCTCGCTGCATCTGCTCCAATGGGTGCCGCAAATCACGATGGTGTTTCATACAGAAACATATTATACTGTGTATATGAAAATAACTGCAACAACGATCGCAAAATACAATGCGATGCAAAAAGGCGATCTCAAAAAAGTGTGCGCGCTTTTGAAGAAAGAGTTTGACACAACACTCAAAAAAGCAGAAAGCAAAATTTGGCACGGCAGCCCAGTGTGGTTTCTCGATGGCAATCCTGTCGCAGGCTACAGCATCCAAAAGCGCGGAGTGGTTGTGCTTTTTTGGAGCGGTCAGTCGTTCACGCACAAGGGCTTAGAGAAAGAAGGTTCGTTCAAAGCGGCACAGATTGCGTACACCTCCCCTGCCGATGTCAAACTCACCGATCTGCGCAAGTGGCTCCGCGAATGCAAAACGATTCAGTGGGACTACAAGAATATCGTAAAGAACCGCGGCAAGCTTCATAAGATCATCACAAAAAAATAACTTCCAATAGGAAGTTATTTTTTCAACAGCAACAAAATCAATCCAACAATTCGGTCTTTGTCTTGCGGATTACTTTCAGCAACAAAAACAGTAAGTGCCGTAAGTGCACTTGGCGTGATTGATTCTTTTTTGAGCATCTTTGCTTTATTCAAAAACCACACGAAGGCAAATGCACCCGAACGTTTATTGCCATCAACAAACGGATGATTTTTAACGATGAAATATAACAAATGCGCTGCCTTTTCCTCGATAGACGCATACACATCCTTACCACCAAAACCTTGAAAAACATTTCCGACAATTCCAGAAAGAGCCTCGGAGGATCGTTCTTGAGCAAAGATTTCTGTTGCGGAACGTTCCTTGATTAACTGCGCTTTCATTTCAGCGATAGCGCGCGAAAGTTCATCAGCTGTGATGCGGACATTTTTTTTCGTTGCGCCAGCGCGTGGCAACTCAGATCTATCGTACGCGTCCAAAGAAAGCCAAGTCGTGGAAAATAATTTCACAAGCTCGAGCACGCTTTGCGTATCCATTCTTCCCTCTTTTGGTAAAAGCTTTTGAACATCAGCAATAGCCTTTTCAAAAGATTTGTAATTACGAGCAATCTGCTTCGGGTTAATTGCAAATCCTTTTGTAATATAGGCATTCAATGTTTTGGTTGCCCACTTACGAAAATCAATAGCTCGAACAGAATTTACTCTGTATCCAACCGAAAGTATGACATCAAGATTATATCCTTGAACCATATATTCTTTTTTATCTTCGGCAGTATGTGCAAAAATTGCACATACTGAATGCGCGTCAAGTTCCTTGTCCTTAAAGATATTATTAATATGTTTTGTAACTACAGACCTTTCCACGTTAAACATTAAGGCAATCTGAGCCTGTGTAGCCCAAAAGGTATTTTTTTTAATATCCTTACGAAGTTCAATGGCTCCGTTTTTGCTTTGATAAATAGCTAACTGTTGTACCTCGTTTTTCTTTTTCATACACAAAATTTACTTTTTAACGAGGATGGTGTTAGACGTATTGTACCATAAAAACAGTGGCTCCGCGAGGCAAAAAAAATAACTCCGATGGGAGTTATTTTTTATTTTGCCCCTGGTTATTTTTTCCAGCGAGGGGCGAAGCGGATCATGAATGTGAAAAATTTTGCTTTGAGTGGGCTGATACCATCTTTGATCATGTTGTTGTAGCACATTGCTTGGAATTCTTTGAGCGACATGCCTTCGCCGTGAAGTTGTCCGTTACTGTAGCACTTGCTGCAATATTTTTCTGATTCGCGCTTGCCTGTGTCGTTCTTAAACGGCATCATGCAGCTTTCACAGACTTGGTTCATAGTACTCATATGTTATAAATTAAAAATAATACAGCTATATTTACATCCTCGCAAAAAAGGTCGCGATCACACTTGCAGCGGCGATAACGAAGGTGCCCCATGCGAGGTCGATGAGTGTGATCGAAAGCGGCCAGTTTTTGAGTGTAGCGAAGTTGGTGAAATCGTACGCGCCATAGGCCAAGAATCCTAAGAGCGCACCACGCGTAAACGCCGCGAACAATGCAGCGCGCATCGTTGACTCTGCAACAGCGGGTTGCACCACAAAATATACAACGCCGGCTGCAAAGAGCGCATAAAAAATTGCTGCCGCTCCCCAGTTGACGCTCTCGCTCATTAAGTGTCCGATTTGCGCGCGGTACACTCCACGACTAGCTATGCCAAGCCACACAGCATCGAGTGCAAGATAGCTGAGCAAAACGATAATGTATTGTGCGATGATGTTCATATACTTTAAGTATACCAATTGACTTTCCATTATGCGAGTCGTGTAACAAAAAACTCCCGCCTTTTGAGCGAGAGCTTCTGAATAGATACCTATTATTTGAGAGTGACTTTTGCGCCAGCCTCTTCGAGCTTTGCTTTCATTTTGTCAGCATCCTCTTTCTTCACGTTCTCAGCAACTGCTGATGGAGCGCCGTCAACGAGAGCCTTAGCTTCCTTAAGACCAAGTTGAGTGAGTTCGCGTACAACTTTGATTGCACCGATCTTGTTTGCGCCTGCGTCTGTGAGTTCAACAGTGAATTCTGTTTTCTCTTCAGCTGGAGCTGCTGCACCTGCTGCTGGCATAGCACCCATCATCATAGGAGCTGCTGCTGATACGCCGAATTTTTCTTCGAGCACTTTGACGAGCTCAGAAAGATCGAGCACAGACATTTTTTCGATTTGTTCAACGAGTTGTTGAAACTTTTCTGGTACTTCCATAGGAATAGTTTAAAAGAATTGATAGTTAAGCTGATTTCTTTTCAGAAATTTGACTGAGTGTTTGCACCAAGCCACGAATATTGCCATTGAGCACAGTAACGAAACCAGATAACGGAGCGTTGAGCGAGCCCAACATTTTCGCCAAGAGTTCTTGACGTGATGGAATTGCGGAGAGCGCTGTCATCTGCTTTGCGTCGATGATTTTGCCTTCCAACACACCACCGTGGAAGCTCACGAGGTTTTGTTTCTTGCCGTACTCTGCAATGACTTTGGCTGCGGAGACTTCGTCGTTGTTTGAAAAGACGATGCCGACATCACCAGTGAAAGAGTTGATAGCTGCTTTATCGAGGCCAGCGTTCTCTGCCATGATGGCAATGAGCGTTTTCTTGGCAACGACGAGTTCACAGTTCTCAGCGCGCAATTTGCGACGAAGGTCTTGTGCGTCATTGACCTTGAGGCCAAGGTAATGAACGAACGCGACGCTTTTTGCTTTTGCGTATTTCTCCTGGAGTGTGGCAAGCTCAGCAGCTTTTTGACTACGAGTTTTTGCCATTACAGTGAAATTAAAAATCTGCGTGTATATCGCAGAGTCCAAAAACATTCGCGCAGCATAGAAGCTACTGCAGCGAAATAGATTTTGGTATCTCTTAGAGGATTTACGTAACTCTCGCCACACCTCTAGTCTACGATACAACGGGTATGAATATATGAAAAAATCAGAATTATGTCAAGAAGCGGGCAGTTGTACACACTTTTCAACAGAGTCAACCGGCTCACCAATTGGAATATCAACAAAAAGATCAGGTGAAATAGAACGAATATCAGAACGCACATACCGACAACTTGCAAATACTTTTGAAGAGGTAATAAAACGTTTTTCACCTTGTGTAACAACAAATAATTTGCTATCACCCTCTTTTTGAATAAGGAAGCTTTGCTTAAAGCTATCTGGGAAGCCAGCTTTCTTGAGTCGTTTGTTTATCTGCCGACGCAACACTTCTTCAGAGATAAATTGCGCCGTCTTATTGCTCATATCAAACCGGTACACCTCAAGCCCTGTGGAAGAGAGCTCGTCAACTGGACGAGCGACACTCAGCACATACTCTTTCACGGCGGGCTTTGCACGCGACAACTCCTTTGGCCATACAATCCATCCTGAATGCCGTCTAAACAACAACGCCTCCATCTTTGCCGGTGTCTCCAACACTTTTGGCTTATTGCGATGCATATCGATAATGGTGTGCGCGGTGTCTTCACCCCAATAAAAATTGCGAAACGAAACAACCAGCAACGATTCATCGTCGCTCATGTGTTCACGCACATACGCATACGCCGTTTTGTAATCGATCGACTGAACACTATCAGCCACCGCAGCGTTAAACACGCTTACAGAGGGCACACGTGGGATAGACACCGGGACGCATAACAGCGCAACAACACATGCCCACGCGACTGTCGGCTGCAAACGCTTCATGTTCAAGCCGCGCACCAGATCACGCGCAGTGATAACGACAAAAGGGATAATCAACAGACTCACGAGGGCAAAATATCGACGAGCAGGAAAGGAGCTGAGTACAAAAATATAAATCAAGAACAGTGAGGCAGATGTGCTCCCCATAAAACGCATGGTCATGCTTTTGCGAAACATACATAGTAGACCGATGACATACAGCGCAATAGCTAAACCAAAAATCGGAAAATCAAAAAAACCATA
The DNA here is from genome assembly GCA_018500015.2 of Candidatus Kerfeldbacteria bacterium. Taxonomy (GTDB): domain Bacteria; phylum Patescibacteriota; class Patescibacteriia; order UBA9570; family XYC2-FULL-38-9; genus AQU-09. Next base: position 75,141 of record JAHBAR020000020.1, read on the forward strand.
GAGCTCGTAAATAGGATTACGATACGCAACATGAATCACGCGCCACGGAATGTAGCGGTAAAACTGATCAACAACAAGCATCCCAACACTCAAGAGCAGCGCAGCAATCATAGCCCATGTCATAGGTGCAACAGACGGCGAAAAAAAGCTCCGGTGTTTTGCGTATTGCACAATCCACTCAACAATAACAAAAAGGAGGAACCCCGGTATGAATACCAAACAAATAATTTGCAGGTGCATTGAGGCAATATAGAACGGAATGGTCACAAGGCTCCAGAAAAAAAACTTTCCGTGCTGGCGAAGAGTGTATGCACGGAATGCCAGATACACACATACCAGCGTTACACCAAAAATTAAAAAAAACGGTTCATACATGCGCGTTAGCGCTCCGAGTTGAATAAAGGTGTTTGAAAAGACCAGTGTGAATGCAACAAGTGCGGCTGTCACCCTATCCTTCAACCACGCACGCATAACCAGATACATACCAATCACCAACAAGATGAATGAAACAATTGCCGGCAAACGCGCACTCAGCTCAGAAATACCAAAAAGATTCATTGATTGCGCAATAATCCACGTATATCCCCATGCCCGAGTGTATTCCCACACCTGTCCATTGGCGCCCACAAACGGTTTACTTGTTGAAAAATCATAGTGTACAAACTCGCCGGTTTTTATATACCCTACTGCACTTTCAAATTGAAAAATTTCATCACCATCAATCGACATTGACCCGGCGTACCATACGCTCATAATAGCAACGGCGATCAAAGCAATAATAATCAATGCGTCTTTCCACACTCGAGCGTCGGGTTGTTTTTTTTCGACTAACACCGGATCCTGCCTCATGAGCACAACAGCGGCAAGACAGACAGCACCAAGAACAAGAGGAAGACGCACATCAGAAAGGGAGAAACCGTCGATTTGTCCAAAGTGGAATACCCGCCCAACAATAAGAATACCGAGCGCGCCAATCAACACTTCGCGTGCATATGAACGATGACGTATTTTTTGAAGCACCCACAGCAATACTCCTGCGATGAGGGCATATACACACAACGAAAAAAATGGATCGCCAAAAATGAGTGGGTTAATGTTCAGAAAATCATGGAACCACGCAAACATACTGCTACAGTATAAAAGCGATTACCGCTCTAGGCAACCGCTTCGCATTCATGATAGGATGCGACATATGAAAAAATGCTTTTTCTCAATATTACCTGCGCTTTTAATAGTGTTCGTTCCTGTAACCGCTTCAGCGCATATTGTTGCCAGCAACGATTTAACCAGCGGCTTCACTCACCCACTCTTTGGAATTGACCACCTTCTTGCTATGGTCGCGGTTGGAGTGCTTAGCATGCTGCTTGGAATTGCACGCGTATGGCAGCTGCCAGCCATCTTTGTCGGCTTCATGATCCTTGGTGGCATCACAGGCATCAACGCACTTCCAATCATTGGCGTTGAACAGAGCATTGCGCTGTCAGTGATCTTCTTTGGCTTACTCATTGCCCGCTCTCAACATATGCCGTACGTACTCGCACTCTGCACAACTGCGCTGTTTGGCTTTATGCACGGCTATGCACACGGAGCTGAAATGCCGATTGTCGCACAGCCGGTATTTTTTTCATTTGGTTTTGTGCTTTCAACATTGCTGCTGCACATCAGTGGCGTGCTGATTGGTAAAATGAGCTTGCGTTCACAAATCACACACACCATTCTTCGATTGGGCGGCGGGGGCATGACGATTGCAGGCATGCTTTTTCTTTTTGCTCTATAAAAAAGAATGCAACACACTCAAGACAAGCTTATACAATTACAAGAAATGCTGCGCTCGATGGGCACAGTACTTGTTGCCTTTTCTGGCGGTGTCGACAGCACACTGCTTGCCAAGGTTGCACACGATGTATTAGGTGACAAAGCAATTGCGATCATCGCGCAATCTGAGACCTATACCAAATCTGAGATGACTGAAGCGCTCAACGTGGCCAAAATCATCGGCATTCACACCGAAACCATCCACACAGAAGAAGTGTCAGACCCACGGTATAAAAAAAATCCGGTGAATCGCTGCTACTATTGCAAAAGCGAACTGTTCACCAAATTAAAAGCGTACGCGAAACAGCACAACTTCACATATATAGTCGAAGGCACAAACGCCTCGGACAAAGATGATTATCGCCCCGGCAAAAAAGCGATCATCGAAAGCGCCGTCAACAGTCCGCTCAAAGATGTTGGCCTTAATAAAGATGAAATTCGCGAACTGCTGAAAGGCTATGGCATTCCAAACTGGAACAAACCATCCAATGCCTGCCTTGCTTCACGCTTCCCATATGCAACCGAAATCACTCCAGAAAAATTAGCGACGGTTGAAAAAGCAGAAATTTTCATCAAACAATTTGGCATTGATCAACTTCGCGTTCGCTATCATGATAAAGTTGCGCGCATTGAAGTGCCAGAGGAATATATGGACACAATTCTTGCACACAGAAAAGAAATTTTCGATCACTTTAAACACCTCGGCTTCGCGTACACCGCGCTTGATCTCAAAGGGTATCGCACCGGCTCACTCAATGAAACAATTGTATGGAAAAAGAAAGAATAATCGAAACACTCAACAACTACAAAGAGAAAAAAATTAATTTGAACGAAGCACTCAATGAGCTGCGTGATCTTCCATTTGAAAATCTCGACTTTGCAAAAATAGATCATCATCGCACACTGCGCAACGGATACCCGGAGGTGATTTATTGCAAAGGCAAAACCATTCCGCAAATTGTCGCCATCTTCGCCCACCTTCGTGAAAAGTCTTCAAACATCATGCTCACTAAAGCATCGCGCGAGGTCTACGAAGCGTTGAAAGTGATCGACAAAAAAGTGGAATTCAACGAACTTGCTGGATGCATTGCGCTCAAACGTCGCAAAAATAAAAAGAAAGGCACTATCCTCATTGTTGCTGCTGGCACTGCCGACCTCCCTGTTGCCGAAGAAGCAAAGTTTACCGCTGAGTTCATGGGAGTCACTGTCGACACTGTGTATGACGTTGGTGTTGCGGGACTTCCGCGCTTGCTCGCATCAAAAGAAAAAATCTTCAGCGCAAAATGCATTATCGCAATTGCCGGCATGGACGGTGCGTGCGTGCCAACAACCGCAGGCCTCGCAAAATGTCCAATCATTGGAGTGCCCACATCCACAGGCTATGGTGCAAATCTCGACGGACTCGCCCCACTCCTCACCATGCTCAACTCCTGCGCGCCGGGTGTCTCGGTGATGAATATCGACAACGGATTTGGGGCAGGATACTTGGCCGCTATCATAGTCCAACAATCTAAATAAACACATAAATGGCACACTGCTTGTCGTTCGCTTTCGCGCTACTCGACGTACCAGAAAGTACGCCTCGGTCGCGCTCAAGCTTCACGACTTCGCATTGCGCTCATTTCTGAGTTTATTCCTCAAGTATGATAAAATATTGTGTATGAAAAGATTATTGATCGACGCACGCTCAGGAATTTCTGGCGATATGTTCTCCGGTGCTTTGTTAGGTTTGCTCGATGACGATGCGTTTGTTATTCGTGAGCTCAAAAAACTCAAGCTCAACGAATTCAAAATTGAAACGCGCTGGGTCGAAAAAAAAGGTGTACGTGCAAAAAAATTTGATGTGATTCTCTATGATCATCATCACGACGATCATGGACACGAACAGGGACATAACCACTCTCATTCACATGTGCACAATCGCAATCTCAGCGACATCACACATATCATAGATGGCAGCATGCTTTCTCCTGCTGTGAAAAATTTGAGCAAAAAAATATTTTTAACGCTTGGAAAAGCAGAAGCGAAAGCGCACGCTGTCCCACTCAATGAAGTGCACTTTCATGAAGTTGGTGCTATTGATTCAATAGTCGACATTGTAAGCGCTGCTATTCTCATTACTAAGCTCGGTATCACTGAATATGCTGTTGCCAACCTCACCGAAGGCACGGGTGCAGTGCATATTGACCACGGTGAAGTTACGCTTCCTGTTCCTGCTGTGCGTGAACTGCTCAAAAACGTACCACTTTCACGTGTACGCGTTGCCAAAGAACTCATCACACCAACTGGCGCTGCAATTCTTAAAACCATGAAGATGAAGTTTGTTGACTCAGTTGATATGGAAGGGACGAAAATTTCCTACGGTGCTGGTACACGCGATCTCGATTTTCCAAACGTGCTCAAAGTGGCAATTGCGGCCGACACACACCACGATCGCAAAATGTTGATCGAGACACACATCGACGACATGACTCCTGAGATGATTCCACACATCGTCGATGCACTTCTCACGCGCGGCGCTATCGACGCATTTGCTCAACCACTCGTGATGAAAAAAAATCGCGTTGGCGTTTTACTTTCTGTGCTCTGTGAAGCAGCGCGCGTTGACTCTCTCGTAGAAGCGATCTTCGAAGAGACATCGACATTCGGTATGCGCGTGCGACCAATCGATCGCGTGATTCTCAAACGCACAATGAAAAATCTTAAAACGCCTTATGGTTCGGTTCCAATAAAAATTGGCAGCTACAATGGCAAGCGCATGAATGCAAAGGCAGAATCAGATGTAGCGGCAAAAATTGCGAAAGACAAACACATTCCATTAAAAGAAGTCTACGCTGCAATCAATTCAGCGCTCAATCGAGATTGATTATTCGCGGTATTTCTTGTATACTCGTGAGCAGCTTTTTGCTCTATTTTTGTATGCTCAACTGGCGCAAACCTATCATTTACCTCTTTTTTTGGAAAGATACTCACATCTTGCGATATTTGCGTGAACTCACACCAATTCAATTTTGGCCGCGCAATGAAATCAAAAAATTGCAGAACGAAAAATTGCAGATGCTTTTACAGCATGCTTACGATCACGTGCCGTATTATCACGATCTGTTTGAAAAATTAGGCATCGTTGCTGACGGGAAAGTTGATGCGTCACAATTTTCCAAAATTCCACCACTCACCAAAGATGTTATTCGCGAGCAAAAAGAGCGCTTATATGCCGACGATAAAGAAACACGCGACTTTTATAAAAACACATCTGGCGGCTCAACCGGCGTGCCAGTAGAGTTTGTGCAAGATTCCACGTATCGCGACATGTCGTGGGCGAATAAAATTATGTACAACCGCATGGTCGGCAAAGACGATGGCATGCGCGAAGTCAAACTCTGGGGCTCTGAACGCGATATTTTTCAAGGTTCAGAAAGTTTCCGCGCGCGCTTACAACACTTTTTGTACAACCGCATGTTGCTCAACAGCTTCCGCATGTCGGAAAGCAAAATGGGTGAATATGTCGAACGCATTAACACATTCAAACCAGTGCTGCTCTGGTCATACATCGACTCTGCATACGAACTTGCACGCTATATAAAAACACATAACCTCAAGGTCCACGCCCCAAAAGCCATCTTAGTGACAGCCGGCACAGTGTATCCAGAAATCAAAGAGTACATTTCCAAAGCATTCAACGCGCCGGTCTACAACCAATATGGCTCACGCGAAGCTGGCGACATGGCATGCGAATGCCCAGAGCGGAACGGGCTACATGTATTTGAATATCTGTATGTTTTTGAAATTCTTGATGAAAAATTACAATCGGTTGCACCCGGTGTTATTGGTGATATTTACGTTACGTTGCTCATGAATTCTTCAATGCCTCTTATTCGCTATCGTATTGGCGACACTGCGTCATGGAAAGAAGATGCTGCGTGTGGATGTGGACGCAATTTGCCACGCATAAACGATGTGCATGGTCGCATCACTGATCACTTCCGCAGAGCCGATGGCACTGTTATTCACGGTGAATACTTCACTCACCTCTTTTATTTCCGTCCGTGGATCAAAAAATTCCAGGTTATTCAAAATGATCACACACACGTCACTTGTTTGATCGTCAAAAACAGCCAAGAAAATCATGCTGACGTGGGCGACATTGCGGACAAAATCAAACTCGTGATGGGCAATGAATGCGAAGTCACTTTTCAATATGTTGATGACATCGCGCCCAGTGGATCGGGTAAATACTTGTACACAAAAAGCTTGATTGCTGCGTAAAAAGTATGTCTCTGTCCTCTGTCTTTAACTCCGAACGAATCGAAAGCGGTCTTCAAAAAATACTTCTTATAGGGTATTCAAAAATTCTAAAAAAAGAACCGAGCGAAAAAATCAAAAACTTTTTCACCAACTTTGGGTATCTTGCACTCGCTGAATTAATCGGTAGCGTCATCGGCTTTCCAATTAAAATTCTTGTTGGGCGCTTTTTGGGCCCTGAGGAGTATGGTAAATACGCCCTCATTCTCAACCTTACTCAATTTTTTATCATTCCAATGCTTTTGGGATTTTCGACCGCAGTACTTCAATACCTTCCTTCACACCCCGAAAAAAAATCCCGCATTATGACAATTGTGTTTGCTTGTACTATTGTCACCACCGGTTTTTTTACTCTCTTCTTTTTATTGACACCACATATTTGGACAAGCCTATTTAATGTTTCGCGAGACATTTTTATATGGACTATTGCGTATAGCATTATCTATGTTTTTTATTATGTACTTGAAGCATTTCAACGCGGATCACATCGCTTCTTTCTTCTCTTTTGGATTACCATTCTCAACTCTTCAGTGTTGCTTATCACATTTTTAATTTTCTTATTTGGCTTTCATCAAGAAACATATCAAACCTTTATCACCGCTAACATTGTTGCCTTTGCCTCTTCGTGCGTAGTCTTTCTGTACTTTTTTTTCTTCAAGGACAAGCCTGACTACACGCCTGATGCGCAACTGACAAAAAAAATACTCAGCTACTCGGGGTTGGCAACACTCGGCGGCATTACAGGGTTCATTATAGGTAATACAGATCGTCTATTTTTGAATCATTACGCCTCGCTGTACTGGGTTGGTGTATATGCTGCATACACAAATGCAAGCACATTTCTGATTGGCAGATTTTTTCAACTCTTTTTAAATGTATATTTTCCTACTGTTGCTAAAGAAAAAGATAAGAGTGCTGTTATACACTCTGTACAACGCATGTATCGATTTGCAGTTATTCCAATTTTTATTGTTTCCGTTCTTTCCATTTGGGGTGTCATGTTACTATTTGGCAACGCCTTTCCTATTTTACCGCATTTCATTTTGCTTTTTTCATTTAACAACTGCTTGATGGTGCTCTATCAACTACAGATGTGGCTCTTCAACGCTCAAGGAAACCGCGGTATGAAGACAACGTCGCGGATACTCATCTTCAATGCTGTGTTGAATATTATTCTCTACTTTTTCCTCATTCAGTGGTGGGGCGTGGTTGGTGCCTTGTTCTCTGCAACAATCACCTACACTATTTTTATTCTCTACTATCGTAATCGAGTGCGTCATTTTATTGCTCGTGGATATTTTAACGAAGCCTAAAAAATGTATGAAGATCTGTATCATCAGCTTAGGAAGTTATCCGCTCTTTAATCCCACATGCACACGCACATTCGGTGGATCTGAAGTGCAATTGTTTGTACTTGCACAAGAGTTGGCAAAAAATCCTAACATCGATCTCCATTTTATTGTTGGCGATTTTGGACAAGAAAAAGTTGAAAAGTACGGACGCATCACTGTCTACAAAGGCATCCCAGTCAAACGACACTCAAAAGTCGCTCGCTTTTTACCACGAAGCAAAGTGCTGCTCTTTAACTTGATGCGCAAAATTCAAGCTGATATATATATTCAACGCTCTGCGAGCGCTGGCACAGGGCTCATTGCCCTCCTCGCTCACTTTTGGCGCAAAAAATTTGTGTACATGACTGCGCATGAAATAGATTGCAACGGTGGATTTGAACAACAAAATAGCTGGCTCGCGGGCAAACTTTTTCAATTCGGCATTCGTAGTGCAGACTTAGTAGTAACTCAATCACAAGAGCATGCGCAGATGATCACAGCGCACCATCGTCGCAGTAGTATTGTCATTCCATCGCTCTATGCAATTGCGCCTGAGAGTGCGTTTGAACATATAGAAAAAACATACACGCTTTGGGTTGGTCGTTGCGAAGATTGGAAACGTCCGGAAATTTTTATTGAACTTGCACACCGCCATCCTGAACAAGAGTTTGTAATGATCTCGCCTGAGTCAAACAATCAAAGTGACTACTACATTGAAATCAAAAAACAACTTGAACACGCACCAAAAAATTTGCGCCACGTCACCTATGTTCCGTTTGCAGAAATCGACGAATACTTCAAACACGCAAAGCTTTTTATCAACACCTCTTCATACGAGGGCTTCCCAAATACATTTGTGCAAGCCATGAAAAACCAAACGCCAATTCTTTCCCTTGTCGTCAATCCAGACCAGATGCTTGAACATGCAGGCTGTGGCGCTTCCGCACACAATGACACCGAGCAATTCTACGCTCTTGCAAAAAAATACCTGAGCACTCCTGCTCTTCTATCTAAATGTGGACAAGCTGGCTATCGCTATGCAAAAGAAATACATGATAGTCACAAAATTACACAGCAATACACAGAGCTATTTGAAGATTTGATACAAAAACGTTAGGATATGCTGATATGAATGAACAACGCGTTGCGGTCATTGAACAAAATACACCAGCATATCCAAAAGCACCTTTTTCTCCTGCTAAAATCTTTCCTGAACTTAACTCTCCAGCGCTTACATTTTTAAAAAACGAGACACTTGATGAAAGTAATGAAGTATATACATCAGTGCGTGAGCTTTTTATTAAGCTTGAAATGGACAAAGAGCATATTGGCACACCTGACTGGGAACCATTTCGCGAAATGATCAAGCCAGGTCAACACGCTGTACTCAAAGCAAATTTTGTTAAAGGTAATCATCCGCTCAATGAAGTAGGCATCACAAGCATGATCACTCACGCTTCGGTGATGCGCGCAGTCATCGATTACCTCCTACTTTCAACAAATGGCAATTGTAAAATCACCATTTGCGATGTCGCCCTTCAAAGTTCTGTATGGGAAGAAATTATTGAAGGCTCAGGCACCAAGGCGCTTGTGGAATTCTATGCACAACACGGCATTCAGATTAACCTACTTGATCTGCGTCGTGAAATTTCACACCTCAATGATCAATTCGTTATCGACAGTCGCGATTTTGCTGATCGTGATCCATTAGGATACGCAGCAGTTGATCTTGGCAAGCAAAGCGCACTCATGCCAATCATACACAAGTACAAGCGCTTCATGATCACTGATTATGGTCGAGGCACAGTTCCAGAACATCATAATCCAGAAAAAAATGAATACTGCATCGCCAAAACAATTTTAAGCGCAGATTTATTTATCAATTTGCCAAAACTGAAAAGTCACCGCAAAACAGGTCTCACTTGTGCGCTCAAGAATCTTATCGGCATGAACGGCGACAAACGTTGGATTGCTCACCACACCGAACGCTCAAAAGGTTTGGGCGGCGATGAATTCCCCAAGTACGTGCTCCGGAACTGGTTTGAATTTCGGCTGTTCAGTTTCCTCAAACGCAACGGCAAGATGGGTATTTGGGCCGCTTCTCAAATTCGCAAAAACCATACACGCGCATACAAAATCAAAAACCAACTATTTGGACTGTTTGGTATTGACCGTACAAAAAAAGGTACGTCAACTCAAACGAATACTGCCGCATGTGAAACATATGTACCTCCAGAACGCATCTACCACATCTCGTACGATGCATTTCTAAAAACCTTTCCCGGCAGCTCCCGCGAAGTATTTCAAGAACTCAACCCTGTAGCTTCACGCCCAATGGAAGGGAGTTGGTATGGCAACGACACTCTGTGGCGCACAGTTTCTGACTTAAATCACATCATCTTCTTTGCAGACAAAAACGGAGAGCTCCGTGAAACTGTGCAACGCAACTATTTCTGCATTGTTGATGGCATTATTGGAGGAGAAAAAGAGGCTCCAATGGAGCATACGCCAAAATTTACCGCAACACTTGTTGGCGGCACTCACCCTCTTGCCATTGACTTTGGTTGCGCGCGCATCATGGATTTTGATTACAACAAAATTCCCATGATTAAAAATTTATTTGAACAAAAAGTAAATTTTTCACACCTCACTCCTGATCAGATTGAGTTGGTATCAAATAGATCTGAGCTCCCACATTTTCATTTCCGTCCTGCGCGCAACTGGAAAGGACACATTGAGACCGATCCACGCTGGTGGGCTGACTAATTTTTCTTGTACAGCTTTATTGCATCTTCACCTTTTGTAAGCGTGAGCGTATTGATGTCCAATACTGAGTATGTTGCTGTGATACTTATAACATCAGAAAAAGAAATTTTTGCGCCGTCTTGTGCAGTATAACTGAATTGATATGCGAGTTGTTGTGCACTATCCGTCCGCGGAGGGACAAACAATACAACAGTATTGAGAGGGGTTTTTTGTTTATCTGATAAACGAATTGTGGGATGAAGAACAACAAATACGCCCTTGGTATTTTGCATGAGCGAGCGTATATTCATCTCACCTGTTATCTCGTGATCGTTATCAACAAACACCTTTGTGCTACGCAACCATGCGAGATTATCTATCACACTCCCTCCATCAAAATTGTTAAACTTATCATCATTAAGATGTTGTTTTCCTCGAACAGGTATAAGATTCCATTCATAGAGCATGAGATTGTCAACACTACGCTCAGGTTCAAGCGTCCACGCCTCATTAACAAATTCACGCACAACGCAGTCAGGCATTTCGGGCAATGTGCAATCCCATCTTTTTTGACGATACTCATCAGCCAAAAACCATGCGTGCGGATATGTACTTAAATCTGTAAAAAAAGATGTAGCCACCTCTTTTCTATCTTTTAAATTTCCATCCTCATCTTGCATGTATACAGCGTGAATGTTATCAGAAGTATTCTGCATAACATTCCAGATGCCTACATTATAAGAAAACAGTCCATCATCTGGTTGTACAGTGATTGTTCGCAAGGCTTCGGCGTATGGATAATACAACTCATAAATTTGATCTTCACCTGAGCTTTGAGCATGCAGTAATTCACGAAGATGCCCATATGGAATACACGCTAAGGTAAACATACTGCACCACACAAAAAAAACTGTGTGCGGCTTCATACGAGAAAATAGGCGTTGAGTTACAGTTGTCGCAATACGTGCATACACCCACACACCAATTGCGAAACATACTGTAATCAAAGGCAATACATGGTATCCATAACGAGGGCTAAAATAACGATCAAAAAACCACAATTCAATAGCCGAAAACGCTGCCACGCCAACAACATATGCATATCGCGATGAAGAAAAAGCATAGACACACGCAACTGCAATAGCAAGCCCAATACCATAAAAAAATGCGGGCTGAGGAAGTTGATTGGTCAAAAATTGATAATACCCGCGCTCTTCAACGATCAATGCCTGAATATCAATATTGAAGGTAAATGCGTTGCGCAGTTGTCCAAGAAGATGAGGCATGCTCACAAGCACTACACAGCTCACACATACAAAAAGTAAAAAGAGAATAACAGAAGGGTCTCGAAGCGCTAGAGACGCATGTCCTTGACGCAGATTTTTGATACAGATATACACAACACGAACTAACAGCATGCCGCCTAAAATGGGTACATAGCCGAGAGTAAGCGAATGTACGGATACGGATAGCGAAAAAATGGCGATGCACGCGGCGCAAGCAGCCAGATAGGCCCTAACACGGAAACGCTCTGAGTAGATTGGTGGGGATGAAAATAGACGATATACAGCAAAAAGCAAGACCACGATCAATAGTTGCAACAGGTCATACATCCGGACATAGTGCGACATGATGATCGACCATGGAGAAAGGGCCAAAAAAAGGGCGACCATAAGCGCAATGCTCTGAGAAAAATATTTTTTAACAATCCATGTACACACAAAAAGCGTAACAATATTGATGCATAGATTCATCACCATACCTACTGTTGTGCTTTGCCCAAATATTCCTTGAGAAATAGCAAGCAACGCTGTGTACACAATTCCACGAGAGTATTCAGGGAAGCTGCCATGAAGCATCTGTTGTGCAGCTAAAAAATGATAAAAAGAATCAACAGGAAGCACTCCAATCGGCAACACCCATACACGTATACTCACAGCAAGTACAACAATACTTGCAAACACTGCATAGAAAAAAAGTGAGGGTGTTTTTTTGGTGAGCTGGGGGGCTGAAGTATTTCGAAGTGCAACGTAACCCAAAATAACGCCCGCGCCGCCAAATATCATTGGCACATATGCAGGGAGGATAAAAGACGCATATGAGAATACGAGCGCAGCAATGCCGACCAACACTACACCAATGCGCGCCAGTGTGGACACAAAAGAAGCAGAACGAACGTTATCAGTGCGATGTATCATGCAATTGTATTTTAGACTCAAAGGCTAGTATAGCACTATTTGCTTTGAAACACCCGCGCATAGAGGGCTTTAGTGTGCTTTGTCACCTCCTCCCATCCCATTGACAATGCATACTCACGATTTTTTTTCTTCATCTCCTCCAACTCTTGTGGGTGTGTGTATGTATATTCCAAAAATGAATAAATACTTTCTGAATCGCGCTTGGGAATGATTTTACCACCAGCAACCAAATATTGCGCATCACCTGTGTTTGTGGCAAGCACCGCGAGCCCCGAGCTCATCGCTTCTAACAAAGAGTTACTCATCCCTTCATTCATTGAAGGGAGCACAAATACATCAGACTCATGATACAGCTCAAGCATTTTTTCATGAGGCACCGCGCCAAAGAATGTGATTGCCTCAACAGCATTGGTATCTTGAGAAAATGATTTTAGTTGCTCCATGTCCTCACCTTCACCAGCAATATACAAACGAGAATGAGGGTATTGTGAATGAAAACGCCCAAACCCTTCGATTAAATAGCGAATGCCTTTACGCTCAACAAGGCGCGATGTAGAAATAACAGTAAATGGTCGATCAGAACGCTCTTGCGGAACAAAGTCTTGTGTGTAGACACCATTGCGCAACACTTCAATATTTTGCTCTGGCGCAACACGCAAGGCCAACTCTTTCAAACCTTCTGATGTTGATGTCACAGCTACAGCATCTTTCCAAATGCGCTTGCTCAGGTGTGCAAAAAAAAGTATGTCCAGCCAAAAGTACTTTTTATTATAAAATGGCACATCGCTTCCACGCAAGCTGACAATGTAAGGTAATCGTAATTTACGTGCGATGTATCCACATGGAATGCCAAAGTAGGCATGTACACCATCGTAGACATGCTGCGCTCGTAACTTTTTGGCTTTAGCATATGCCGCAAAACTGTACCACAACAGGTCAATATTAGACTGCTTATGCAAGGAGCCGCGTTTGTGAATATTGACGTAGTAAATTGTGATGCGATCGCTAAAATGCTCAACACGATCAGCGCCAATAGATGAGGTGACTACGTCAATGGTCGTCTCCGAGTTGGTGCGACGAAACTCTTTGAGAATCTGCAATGTTGCATTTGCAGCACCACCGCCAAGTGGAGGAAATTCATAATTCAACAAAAGTAACCGCATATCGACTTGTAGGATACCACACCTCTTCAAATCACGAAACGATTGACAATGTCATGAAAAAATAGGATAGTATGTGGCGAAATACATATGCGCATTCTTGTCACCGGCGTCGCCGGATTTATTGGATCTCACCTCACGGACCGCCTACTCGAGCTTGGACACGAGGTTATTGGTATTGATAATTTCAACGACTACTACAACCCTCTCTATAAAGAAGAGAATATCGCGACGGCTCTCAAACATCCAAAATTCACACTCCATCGCGTTGACATCTGCGACCAAGCAGAGGTTGAACGGATTGTTCAAACACAACACATCGATACTGTTATTCATTTAGCGGCGCAAGCAGGGGTTCGTATTTCCATTCAACAACCGATGCGTGCATACAAAAATAACGTCGAAGGAACACTCGTCGTGTTCGAAGCGGCACGCAAAGCTGGCATTCACGACATCATCTACGCATCATCTTCATCTGTGTACGGCAATCAACCTACTGCTCCATTCTCAGAAACCCTGAATGTCGACAACCCAATCTCCCCATACGCTGCAACCAAAAAAGCAAATGAGCTGTTGGCCCACACGTATCATCATCTCTACAAAATGAATATGACTGGTTTGCGCTTTTTTACGGTGTATGGAGAGCGTGGTCGACCAGATATGTCGCCATACCTGTTTGCTGATGCGATTGTACACGACCGTCCAATTGCGAAGTTCGGTGATGGTACAAGCTTGCGTGATTTTACCTATGTTGCCGACATTGTCTCGGGTATTGTTGCGTGTATGCAAAAAAATCTTGGCTATCAAATTTTCAACCTTGGAAACTCACAGCCGATTACTCTCAATGCATACATCGCAACCTTTGAGCGTGTCACTGCAAAAAAAGCACTCATCGATCAAAAGCCCATGCAGCCGGGCGATGTATTCATGACTGCCGCAGACACAGCTAAAGCACAATCAATGCTCGGGTGGCACCCAACGACCTCACTTGAGCAAGGCCTTACACGATTCATTCAATGGTTTAAGATACACCGTCTATGAAATATTCCGTCATCGTCCCTGTCTACAATGAAGAAGCAAACATTGCTTCGCTGCATCGCGATATTGTTTCAACAATGGAAAAACTCCATGCACCGTTTGAAATTATTTTTATCAACGATGGAAGTTCTGATAATACACAAAAAGTACTCGAGACACTCTCTCCTGTGACAGTGATTACGATGCGTAAAAATTTTGGACAAACTGCGGCGATGGACGCGGGCATCAAGCAAGCCACAGGCGAAATTATTATCACGCTTGATGGCGATGGACAAAATCCTCCATCCGAAATTCCAAAATTGCTCGAGGTCATGGAGCACAAAGGAGTTGATATTGTTTCTGGGTGGCGAAAAAAACGTCGCGATCCATTTCTGAAACGCTTTGTGTCACGCGGCGCATATGGATTACGCAGCATCTTTGTCAAAGATCAAATTCATGACTCCGGCTGCTCACTGAAAGCATATAAACGCTTCTGTTTTGACGGGATTGATTTGTATGGCGAAATGCATCGTTTCATCCCTGCAATGTTGAGTTGGTCTGGCTTTACCGTATCCGAAGTACCCATTGAACATCGTGAGCGTGTGCATGGTGTCTCAAAGTACAATTGGCGACGCGTCATTAAAGGCTTTATTGATATGCTCTTTATCTGGTTCTGGCGCAAATACGCCGCTCGTCCACTCCACCTTCTTGGTATGCTCAGCATTGTCTTAGGCACTGGCGGCATCGCTCTCGCTCTGTGGGTATTCATACGACGCGTCATTCTTCAGATCTCTCTTGCAAACAGCACCATGCCTATGATCAGCCTATTCTGCATTGTTCTTGCTGGTCAATTTTTTGTCTCAGGCTTAATTTTAGATGTTGTGATGAAGCAATATTACGGTAACAGCAACAAACGCTACTACTCCATTCGCTCAGTAACTCAACGATAATCCATGACCTTCGCTCGCCTCGTGAATAGTCGACTGTTTCACGGCGCTTTTTTTATTACTCTCCTTGCCACAACATCAACACTTGTCTCATTTTTTTTCAATAACCAACTGTCGATTCCGGTTGCATGGGCGTGGGTGTGGACCATGTGCGCATACGGCATCTATGGACTCATTCCAATTGCCTACATCATTGAACGTAAGCTCCCTCTTGAAAAGCGGCAAGCACTCACTGTATTTCGAGTGATGTTTTTTTCCCTCGTACTCCCCCTTCTCGCATTTATCGTTCAATGGTTTTCGGAAGGTAAAGCGTTGCTCATCGCACTTGCTTGTATTGTGCCGGCGTGTATATACATCCTTGCATATGATGCTATTACTGCAGTGTATGAAGAAAAAAAAGAGCACACAGTAAAAAAACAATCTCAAACTTCTTCTCGCAAAAAAAAGATGTACCTGCTGATCCTCTGCTGTGTGATTGTCCTTGGCGCACTCTTGCGAGGATATAACGCTTACACAAGCCAACTTGATGGAGATGAGGGAAATTACCTCTATGACGCTCTCCATATCGCACGCGGCTTTTCACCAGACGAACAATTCCAAGTACGAAGCCTCTCATATATCTATCCATTATCATGGTGGCTGCAACTCACTCATGCGCATACGATTGTTCCGGCAAGAATTTTTTTCGTAGGTATTTTTATTCTTTCTGCCTTACTTCTTGCAGGAAGCGTGTGGCTGATGTTGAAATCACGCAAAGCTGTCCTCATTGCGACCGCATTGTATGCCATAAGCCCGTTCGCTGCATACATTGGATCAATTCTCAAAACAGAACCCATGCAGGAGTTTTATCATCTTGTTGTTCTGTTTTTTGGCTTGCTTGTATTTTTGAAAAAAAAATGGTGGGCGATTATTCCGCTGGTCATTGGTGTGGTTGGCGACATTCTTGTACGACCATCGTCAACGCTCTTTCTTCTGTTTTTGTTGTGCGTACTTCTCTACTGCGTGGTTGAACGCTCCCGTTTTCGAGCCTTAGTACATCCGCGATCTTTACCAATTGTGTTGTGGGCACTCTCCACTGCGCTCTTTGGTGGGGCCGTTTACGCATTTCATATAAGCAGTTATCTTCAGCGACTCTTTCCCTCCATACACTTCTTTATCCACGGCGACTTACTGCAACATACTAAACTCATCATTGCTACAATCAACGACATCTCGCGTATTGGTTCACGCGTTCTTCTTCTTGAATACGGCATGATGCTTATCCTTGTGTTCGCAAGCATGCTTTGGTTAGCGCGCACTCGCGCAGCGCGATACGGGTTATGGGCAATATACACAGCATTACTTGGGTACATAATCCACGGACTTGTTCAATTTGAACAGATACAACATGCATCATCGTTACGCTGGGCAGCGGTGGTGTGTATAGGAATCTCAGCACTGAGCAGCGTCATCTACACCCTCTACCTCAGTATAAAAAATAAGATCACTTCCACGCACAGCCGTTTTCTTTGGGCCGTGTGGAGCTACTTCTCTATACTCATAGCATTCTACACTGTCTTCAATCGCTATTAC
This sequence comes from Candidatus Kerfeldbacteria bacterium, assembly GCA_018500015.2. Taxonomy (GTDB): domain Bacteria; phylum Patescibacteriota; class Patescibacteriia; order UBA9570; family XYC2-FULL-38-9; genus AQU-09. Next base: position 92,228 of record JAHBAR020000020.1, read on the forward strand.
GTTTCATATGTGTATGAATTACTTCTGTGTTTTGTGCTCCTAGCAACATATGTATGCATCCAATGTCTAAATAACCGAATACTGCTTTCGACACTCTGCATAGGCATACTGACATCCAGCCTCATTGCCTTCTTTATCTTTTTCCCGGCAACTCGAGATAATCTACTCATTGAAAAATATCACTTTCGCAATCACTCAATCGAGAGTATTACAAAAATATCAGGATTTATTGCTGGGTCTACTCAACCACATGAAGAAATTTTTTCCGGCAACACCATCTTTGTTGCGAATGCCAATCGTATTCTTGCAATGAACATTTCACATCCAGAGTTTGATTACCACGATTACCCTACAGAAGAAAAAGAAGAGAAGCTCCTGAACTACCTTCAACAAGATTCTATTCAATACGCTATTCTCGATTACAAAATGCGTTTTTTCTATTTTGAAAAAAATAAACGCATCAAAAAATATCTTCGCAATTTCTTTACTCCGGTATATATTGATAGCGCAAACGATATTCAAATTTTGAAAAAAAATCCGCTATGAATGCACACCAGAAAAAGATGCTCAATATTGTTGGTACGCTCCTAGGGATTGGGATGTTGATTTGGTTTTTCACTCTTATTTCATTTCATGATCTTATTGAAGGCATACAAGAATTATCATGGGGCATTATTGCTCTCACCGCTTTACTCAGTCTTCTATCCTATTATTTTCGTGCAGCCCGTTTTTACCATCCACTCAACAAACGTATTCCGATGTATGATCTGTTCATCATTTCGCTAATTCATACCTTTACAAATACAGCTCTTCCCGCGCGCTCCGGAGAGTTTTCGTTCTTATACTACGGCAAAAAATATTCTGGATTACCGCTTGGATACCTTACGTCATCGCTTGTGTTTATTCGATACATTGAACTGTTTGTTTTGGCAAGCTCTTTTCCCATCATGCTGGCATTTGTCCCTACGCGGAACGCCATTTTTACTTCGCTCTATTATGCCTCCGGAGTATTGTGCATCCTCATGATTATTGGTTTTATCTTTGCACTACTGTACCAAAAACATATTCTCACTTGGCTGAATAAGCAGATTTCAACATCAAAGATAAAAAAATACGCCGTGCGTTTCTTCATCCATTTTTTCGAAATGCTTCGTGATGTTTCAGCACGTCCAACACACATTGCATGGTGCTTTTTCTATACCGTACTTGTATGGTATACAGCCTTTTTTTCAACGTATCTTCTTGTGCTCGCATTGGACATCCCTTTCAACTTTGCACAGTCAACATTGAGCGGTTTGTTTGTAATTCTCACCGGACTCTTGCCCATTAGTGGGTTTATGGGCATTGGATTGTGGGAAGGCGCATGGGTCATTGCGCTTACCTTACAAGGTGTTGACCATGAAGTTGCGATCACGAGTGGGATTGTCATGCATGCGCTGCGAGCACTTCTCCTAGTCATCTTTGGCGGCCTCGGTTTTACTCTTCACCACTTTAGGAAAGAGCCTGTAGTAACTCCCGAGCCGCACGATCAGACTCCTCAGCCACACAGCGACGTTGCATAATACGCGCATCATCAAGACGAGCCTGAACATACGCAAGAGATTTTTCGATCTTGCCTACTTCGGTGTACGGCACAACCGCGTGGGGAGCAACATGAGGATTGTAACGTGAAAGCAGTTCAATATACTGGTCAACTTTGCGCGCATAACTCAACACCACGCATGGCGTATGCGCAATTGTTGAGAGAATAGCACCGTGCATACGCATACCCAGATGCATATCAAGAGAAGAAAGAAAAGAAACCACCTCCGACGGCTTGCGATCTACAAACGAAACTTCTGAAGTCTGCTGTCCACTTTTGCGCAGAATACTCAACACGCGTTCAGCGATCGTCGCATCTTTCGGATGCATTGGTGCATTAATCCACTCAATCGTTTGCGACGATCTGCCCGCGAATAGCAATAACGATTGTGCTAGCTCCCAAACCCATCGATCCACAGCATCCGGTGTTTGTAAAATAGAAATTCCATAATGCAACGAAACACCAATACGCAATATGTTCTCTGGTTTTTTTTCTTGTAGCTCTGCATGTAACAAAAATGCGGAATCAGCCGTCACACGAATAGGCGCTTTAATACCAATGTCACGCAGATAATCAGCCGAAGCCTCATCGCGTACTAAGATTGCATGTGCACGATTCATTCCAGCGCGCATGATGAACTCTGAAAAACCTAAACGCATACTTTCCACTCCTACACCAACAAATGCGACTCTTTTTCCTATAAAGCGTGCGTATGCACACAACATAGGCCACACGTACGACTGATTGCGAATAATATTAAATGCGTGAAAAGCATGTGGCTCAAAAAAAAGACCGCCGCCGCCGATAATCACATGCGTCGAACGATGCAACGCACGCAACATCTGTATGGGACGCATAACAGAGACAGCAGAGACCGCATAGTGAGTTGAAAAATATCGAGGATCTTTAGTGGCTACAGTAATCTGTGATTCTGGAAAATGTGCACGAATATACTCGATCTCTGCTTCGGCGATGGCTTCGTCCCCTTTGTTTTTTCCGTGGAACGATCCACAGAGTAGTACGCGCATTATTTTTTTCTGCATACAAAAAGCATTTCAAAACCACTGTCACGCAAAAAACGTGTGTATACATGGGAACCGAGGAGTCGATAGAGCCACGGAAATTTGAGTGTGTAGAATGGGCGCCCAAGCGATCGTTCAACAACACACCCAACACGATCGAGAAGCTCCTCCCACTGCTCACGGGTATAGAGTGAAACATGCGTCTCATCGCCAAATACCGGGATCTTTTTTTCTTTTCCAAATATTTTCAATATGCGCCCCACCCAAATACGCGGATTAGGCATAATGATACATAGTAATCCGCCATCTTTTAACATATGCACAGTACGACGCAATGCATCTTCGGGATGCACACAATGCTCAAAGGTATGGAGTGACACAATGAGATCGCACGATGACGCGAGCTCTTGCGGCATGTTGCGATTATCAATATCCTCGGCAAACAGATGAATGTGAGGATAGCGCTTCTTTCCCTCTTCGATAGCATATGCGCTCACATCAACACCAGACACATGAGAAATGCCACGATCATACAGCGCTTGAGCGAGAGATCCGTATGCACAACCAACATCAATTGCTGTGCGCGCCGTAATGCCACGAGCACTCAACTCGCGGAATACATAATCCAGAAACGCTTCATTACTTAACGTCAAGACACCACGACGTTGCTTACCGTCAAAATACTCTTTGTTATATTTCTCGTGTGCCATATTTTTTTAGTATATCAAGAATTGCAAATGATGAAATTTTTGCGCGTTTCCAAATCTGACGACGACGCTTAAGCATATAGAGTCCGTATGGCAACACGCCGAAATATGCTGTACACAAGATCCATAACACCTCAGAAGTCGTCATCTGTTGAGCAGATAATGCGTTCACTATTTTTGTATTTTTTTTATGCCGCATATATCTATTGAGTGTTGCCAAAAGTGACAACGGAAGATACCAAAACGGCAAGTAGAGTAGTGAATTAAAAATGCGATTGCGTTCTGTATAAAACAACTTAAATCGTGAAAAGGGTCGATTTGTTGCTGAGTGTTTATGCCAAATAATTGATGTTGGGCAATAATAATTTACATACCCATATACCCGCATACGCCACGAAAGTTCGTCGTCTTCTCGATATGCAAAATAACATTCTTCAAAGAGCTCTTCATCGGCAGGAAGAGCGCTCATACGCACCAGTACGCTGCAACCGATAGGACCAAAGATCTCTTCCTCCACATCATATTGCCCTTCATCCTTTGTATACATACCACGATTTGTGGTTGTTAAGTCGGAATACAGCACAATGCCTGTGCTATGCAATTGCTGGTCTGTATCCATCAACATCACTTTTGATCCAATAAGTGCCGCATCCTCATGACGCTCTGCGCATCGCACCAACTCTTCAATCCAATGACCATCAACACGCGTATCATTATTCAATAACAATACAAAATCGCAAAAGAGATGACTCCGAATATATTCCATGCCGCGATTATTCCCTCCTGAAAATCCATAATTTTTTTCACATCGAACAAGGTGTGCTTGCGGAAAATGCGTGGCAATATACTCCGCCGAACCATCAGAAGAGGCATTTTCAACAACGACGACATCATAGGCATCATAACTTTGAGCAAACACAGAGCGTAAACACTCTTCAAGTAAATGCTTGCCATTAAAGTTAGTTATCAATACAACAACTCGAGGGTTCATAGGTGTGAAAATAATTCAATGGTTTTTCTCGCCACACGTTCAGGTTCAAACGATCTCAATGTCTCCGCATAGCGCGCAACAGCCTCTTGTTGAAAATCAGGATGTTCAATCATTTCTTGCATACATCGAGCGAGTTGATCGACATCTTTTGGCGAGCACAACAAGGCATTTTTTCGATGAATCAAAAAATCGGTTTGTCCGCCATTGTTCGTTGCGACAATGGGCAGCCCAGCATTCATCGCTTCCTGTAAGACAATTCCATATCCTTCATGAAGAGAGGAAAGAACATAGCACGATGCACGACGCAAGAGCTGATACTTTAACACATCATCAACATCGGTCCGTATCCATGCACATGAAGAAAGATTTTTTTCTACAATACGCGCACGCAACTCCGCTTCTTGTGGGCCACGACCAATAATACACAATGTTGTATCAGGACGGGTGGCATGAATGCGAGCGAATGCATCAATAAGATAATCAAATCCTTTGCGGGCGACAAGACGGCCAATAGAGATAAATGTATACGCAGGCGCATCAACATCATCTTGGCTCTGTGTTGGTTCTGCCGGAGCCAATGGTAAGGGAACAATGTCTATCTCCTGCGTAAAACGATAGTATGCTTTGGCATTCTGAGCGGTGTTGTGCGACTGTGCGATAATGCGATCAGCATGCGACAATACCCACGACACCAACCAACGTGTATACCAATACAAGTGCGGCGATACTTTTTTTGACGGGTCATAAATATCACCACCATGTATAGACACAATACATGGTACATGAAAAAGATATTTTGCAATAATACCTATCACTCCACTGGGAATTGCAAACTGCGCATTGATAACATCAATTTTTTTTCTTTTGATTTTTAACCACAACAACCATAATATGGGCGTAATTAAAAATAACGCGAGAGAATACACTTCAGGAACCGAAGCTGTTCTCCGAAAACAGGGCGCGCGGTATACACGGATACCATGCATATACTCGCTGAATCGCTGACCTTTCCCTCGCGTAGTAATCAAGGTTACTTCATGATGACGCTTCCATTCATCAACAAGCACTTTGTGCGCAACGCCTCCCCCGCCTCCTAACGGCGGGTATTCATAATTTATAGTGAGAATGCGCATAGTTAACGAATCGTATAGATAAGAATATTGTTCATACTCTCGTGCTCAAAATGAGTATTGCAGTATTCACGAATTTCTTTACGCACGTGATGTGCCTTGCCCTGTGGAAGAATCAAAAATCCGTTGCCGTTTCTTTTCACACTTTCAATAAATTCATCAAGAGTAAGAACCTTATCATGCCCAAGCTCAATGATCTTTCGATCCGGATCATTTTGCCAGTAATACGAACGAAAATCAACAGTATAAATCACATCTGTAGGAGCGGCATTCAAACGCACTGCGGAGTATGCGGAGTCAAAAGAATACCAGTGCGTTGATTGAGGTGGTGTGAGCGCCGAAATGTGAAATGGAACACACACAACGAGCCAAAGTACAAGCGCAAAACCTCCCCACATGGGCCAACGCTTGAAGATATATGCCATGCTCATAGTAAAGGCAAGGATAATGTATGGCACAATGAAAATAATATAGCGCTCAGCGTCATAACGCTTCACATACACAAGAAGAATTACGATCACTACGGCAGCAATCACACTAAAAAAACGAACAGATCGAGAACGAATCGCAACCACTGAGTACACTATCCACAACACCAGCGCGCCGATCGGCCAACGAAAACCGTTAAACGGATGGAGCAGATACGGTGTATTGAAACGTGAACGCACCTGTCCCAAGCGATCGCTTAACACATTGTCTGTTATAAAAATCGATACGAGCGCAACAACACCAATACACGCAGATGCGCAAACAATCAAACGCACTCGGGTACGCACACCTCTTTCCTCAGTGCGTGTACGAGCGCGATACTCAATGCGCGACCATTCGATGAGCGTGGCAAGTGCAATGCCGGGGAGGATAAGAATCGTCTCAACGTGCGCCAGATAACCTACATACATACACAACATGAAAAGTATTCCATATATGGCTGCGCGTCTTCTCAACAACACCGGCGTTAACACAGTGCGTAAGAGCGCGTATGCAGCCAACGCGCCCCACAGAGAGAGAGTGATGACCATCGCATACATGCGAACAA
>JAHBAR020000032.1 GCA_018500015.2 Candidatus Kerfeldbacteria bacterium
ACATACTACAATACACAACGATTACACATGGGACTTGGGTGCAACACACCCATGGAAGTGGTGCATGAAGTGTTGCGAAGGTCTTGACTATGGGACGTACCTTTTGCACATTCTGTACACAACTGAGCCTTGACTCAAAAAAGCTTAAAAACAATAAAAACTACTGACACTGAGTCAAAGTTGTACTGTTTTGGAGTATACCAGCGCTATCAAAATAGACACAATGAAACTCTTCATCTGCACCGTACAAAATGATACCCCCAGGATATGATGGCATAGAGTACCCTTGCCCGCCGCCAATAGAGATTTTATTAATAATCATCCCATCTGAAGCCCATAAATAGTTACCATCGTAAACCAAATCAAGATAACCACTTGAAGTGAGTGTTATCGGGGTACTCAATGATTCATTGCGAATGTTATATGCATACAATTGATCGTCATCAATAAGCCATAAGCGATAACCATCAAATTTAAGTGGTCCAACGCTTGTAGTAAGGGTGGTAGAAAAATTAAAGGTCTCTTGGCCATTGGTGTTCACATTAATACGAGTGAGTGTGCGATCTCCATCATTCGCAACCCAGATAAATGCACCGTCATACTCCAGATCGGTAGGATTTGTACCTACAGTGATCGTAGATACAGTGATTCCAGCGCTATTTATTTTATACACAACACCATTCGTATAATCTAACGCCCAGATAAAACCATTCACATAGAGCATGTCATATATCGCTCCAAGTCCACTTTGAACAGTTGTACGGACATCTGTATCTAAGTTTAATCTACTAATTGCAGAGGTAGTGCCAAGCCAAATATCACTACCATCATAGACTGCTGATCGGAATGTACCTGCTATAGCCAAGGTTCCATAGCCTGAAGCGTCATCATTACTTGCGCGAATCTTCATAAACTCTGTTGAGACAGCACCTGTATTAAACACATACATTCTGTCGCGCGCCCATACCATAGCCCCAGCAACCCAAGATCCAGCCCATGCCGCGTTTGGATGATACGCAACGGTAGTCTGATTACTGTGTGCGTTTATTCTCTGTATTACAGCATCAGTTGATAAACTCGCGCTATCGCCTGTAGGCATCCAAATATCAGAACCGTCAAAAAATAATCCATGGGCGCGATCAGTACCAACAGACGATGTAGTAATTATTGTATCCACTATATACGGCTGCACATTTGAATACTGCATATTGCTTGGTGTGCCTCCTGGGTAAAATTGTCCGCCAAAGTAAGCGCCGGTTGTTTGGATGTTTGTATCATTAGCTTCAATACCTGTGCCTGAAGTAGAGTCAACATCAATACCAGCTGCGGATGCGTTAATAACAATGCCTTTTTGACCACCTGCCGCTGTTATGCGAATACCCGTTGCATCAGATGTGGTTGAGCTTGTATTCACATCAATACCTATACCAGCGGTGCTAATGACAACACCTTTGCCTCCGTTGCCTGAGTTGCTGGCATACAGCGCTGCAGAGCCTGTGCCACCTGCTGCTGTGAAATAGCCGCCATACCCAGAGGTGGTGTTTGTGCTGACACCATACACACCACGCGCGGATGCGCCGGAAACAGTGAATTGCCCTCCGTACCCCGAAGCGTTATCTGCTTGTCCATACACCGCTGCAGTGCCGTTTTGCGAATATCCAAACAACGCATACCCATTATATGCTTGTGCATCAATCGCGGTGCCGGCATCTGCGGAGATTGACGTTAACGAGCCGGTCATGGTGCGCACAGACAAGCCATATCCATAGGCTGGGAGTGTGTTGGTGTTTTGAATGCTCACCACAGGGTTAGTGAGCACATTTGCTGAAACAAGGACGCGTCCAGTAAAATTGCCGGAATACGTGCCACCACCCAAATATGCGCAGTTTGCGCTGAGCGTGTTGCATGACGCTGAACCATATGATGAAGCCGATTGCGAGTTGGCATATACGCCGTATCCACTATCGCTATAGCCTACAACGCCATAATCATTGCTTGCGCGACCATACACACCAACGCCGTACCCTGTACTTGCCGAAGAGTACCCTGCAACACCGTACGAGGTTGCGCTTGTAGCCCGCATACCTTGGCCGGCTGGCACTGGCCACCCTGAAGGAGCACCAATAGCACTCAATGCAACACCACCTGTTGAAACACCCAAGCCCGGACCTGTGCTGCTATTGGTGACAGTCACCACATCACCTGATGAAATACCCGAAGTAAATGTTCCGGCTGCTGCTGATGTAGATTGCACTGCGAGCGCAACGCCGGTATTAGATAGAATGTTCGCACCAGTTGCAGAGCCGGCATTTTGAACAAACAATGTACTATTAATAGAGCCACCTCCGGTAAAATACCCGGCATAGCTGTTGGACACTGTTGATTTAATGCCATAAGAAGTGCTGCCAGACATGTTGACATCAATGCCCACCGCTGTATTTCCCGACATGTTAAGATAAATTCCCGTACCAGCGGCATTGCTATTATTTGCAACCAAAGCTGCCGCTGTTGAAGAGTTGTTCCCGGCAACCACACCGCTTCCTGCCACTGCGGTAAATGAGCCGCCCGTTCCTGAACCGTTTTGCGTTAACGAAAAACCGGCCTGATTAGAACTTGTGGTGATTGTCGCCGCACTTTGTGTACCGTCGCTATGCGTAACAGTCAAACTTTTACCGGTTGATGTGGTAATAGCAACAGTGCCGTTGCCGCCATAACTGTTGCTGATAGCAAGAGCACCACCGTTGATGGTATTTTGAATAGTAAGCTGACCTGTTTTTGTTTGTGAACTTGAAGAAACATTAAGTGGTGCCGACACGTTGCATGAAGAATCGGTAGGGCCCACACTGTCAGGATTACACGAAGGCAAATTCCATGCAGCATACGCTTGATGTGCACCGACAATTACAAAAACACCGCACAAAAAAATTATCTGTAGCCCCGACGTTATTTTGTTCAATTTTGGTATCATGTTCGTTGACAATTATGACACAGCATTTCTATAATAGCAACATCATGGAGATCCCTTTTTCACACCATCCCGCCATTCGTTTGTTTATGTTTTCTCTGATGGGCGGCACTGCAGTGCTTCTTGCTGCGCTGATGATATTTTTAGCACTTGAACATCTCGGCAACAAAACATCGACAGACAACAACACGCAATCATCAATCATCAATAGTGCACAGGCTGATGATATGCCAACAGAAATTAATACAAACACCCCGGTAGTAGCAACATACACTGCACACATTGCCGGAATGATAGAAGAGATCAACGCCCTCTCGATCACTATTCGTGTTCAAGGGTATCAAACTCTTACAGACAAAGAAACATTTACACTTTCAACAAACGCTGATACAGAGTATAGTGTGGTTGATACGCGCACTCCTGTGACTCCGGGGAGCGGCGGCGTTGTTTCAGCCCATCACACCACGCGCGATGTCATTACCTCCGGGATGCATATCGCGGCGACGCTCAACGAAGGGAGCGATGTGGCAAAAGCTATAACTATTATTCAATAACATATTTATGTGGATCGCACTTGGCATCATTCTCGTCATCATTCTCATTCTTGTCGTTATGTACAATGGCCTTGTGGCCATGCGTAATCGCGTCGACGAAGCGTGGTCTGACATCGATGTCCAGCTCAAACGACGCCATGACCTCATCCCAAACTTGGTGGAAACAGTCAAGGGATATGCCACGCACGAGCAAGAAACATTCACAAAAGTTATCGAGGCGCGCAACATGGCGATGCAAGCACAGAGTGGCGGCGCACCTGAAGCTGTGGCCCAAGCAGAAAATATGCTTTCAGGCACTTTAAAAAGCTTGTTTGCTCTTTCTGAGAACTACCCACAACTCCGAGCAAACGAAAATTTTATGCGCTTGCAAGATGAACTGTCTGATACGGAGAACAAAATTCAAGCTTCTCGAAGATTTTACAATGGCATGGTGCGCGACTACAACACCAAAACTCAAACCGTGCCAACAAACGTGATGGCAAAAATGTTTGGCTTTACAGATCGCACATTCTTTGAGCTTGATTCTGAAGAGGAACGCAAAAATGTTTCTGTACAATTCTAACAATGGCAAACGTCTACAATCGCATTCAAGAAAATAAAATAAAAACAGCGATTCTGATATCGCTGTTTCTGGCTTTTATTATCACTCTTGGCTACGCGTACTCAATCCTGACAGATACGCCGCCTCAGGGGATTATCTTTTTTGCCGCAATGCTTTCCATCATCATGTCGATGGTGAGCTACTTTGCCGGCGATAAGATCGCTCTTGCAAGCAGTCGTGCACATGAAGTGTCAAAAGAGGCAAACCCGTATCTGTATCGCATTGTGGAAAATGTATCTATCGCGGCCGGACTTCCAACGCCAAAAGTATACGTCATCAACGACCCGGCCATGAACGCGTTTGCAACAGGTCGCAATCCAAAGCTTGCATCTATTGCGTTTACGACCGGGATCATTGAGGGATTAGAAAACGAAGAGCTTGAAGCTGTCGCGGCACACGAACTTTCGCATGTAAAAAACTATGATACACGCCTGATGATGATTGTTGCCGTGCTTGTTGGCGCAATCACTCTCATTGGAGATTTGGTGTGGCACGGTCATCTGTTTGGTGGACGACGGAGCAGTAATAGAGAGGGTGGTCAAGCCGAAGCGATCTTAGCAATCGTTGCGCTTGTTTTTCTCATTCTCTCCCCTATCATTGCGCAGCTCATTCAACTCGCTGTCTCACGCAAACGCGAATACCTCGCCGACGCATCTGCGGTACTACTCACCCGCTATGCTCAAGGGCTGGCAAGCGCGTTACAAAAAATTGGCGCGCAAGGAACACCTATGCGCAACGCCAACGGAGCAACGGCCCATCTCTATTTCAGCAACCCATTTGGTTCAGGCTCACGTTTCCGCAACCTGTGGTCAACGCACCCCCCGATTGAAAAACGCATTGCTGCACTCCGCGAAATGGGCAACGTGAAATAAACAACAAGATTGCTTCGTCAGGGCTTTGCCCTTCCTCGCAATGACAATCATTCTTCTATGCACGATGGTTTATTGATGTCATTGCGAGCCCTCCAAGGGCGCGGCAATCTTGTTATTACCATAAAGAATATTTCACTTTCAATTCTAAAGAGTGTATACTTGGTGGTATGAAAACAGCCTTTCACGGACTCTACGCTTCATACGTTGCAACATGCGCGTTAATTATGAAGCATTGGAAAAAATTCTTACCGCTCATTTTGCTTCCTGCCGTCATCTCTTTTATTTTAAAAATTTCCACGCGTCTGGCTATCGGCAACGCATTTGCCAACATGAGCAGCTTTGCCTCCCTTCTCTCTATTAAAAATTTGAATGCGGACGTTGTCTTGTTGCTTATCCTCTGCTCTGTGTTCATAGAAATTCTAAGCGTGCTGTGCTTGATATACATGACCACACACCATGAAGAAGGTACTGTGTTTCATTCCATTGAAGAGTCACTCACCTATTTTTGGCGTTTTATTCTCATGAGCCTCTTTATTTTCTTTGTTTCTTTATTGGGCCTTGTGGTTGGATACATTCCTGTGTGGCTGCTCAGTATCGCTCTCGCTTTTATTATGGGCAGCGATGTTGCTCAATTAAGCGGCTGGCTACAATACATAGCAAATGCCTGCAGCGCTCTCGCGGCGTTGTTCTTTGTCTTTGCGCCATACATTATGATTGAAAAAAACATTCCAATCATCGAAGCGTTGAGAAAAAGCATTCGTATAGTACGCTCTCATTTTTTGCGCACGGTTGTCGCATTCTTCTTACTTTCTGTGCTCGGACTACTCTTATCCTACACACTATTGTATGTACCGCGTATTGGATCATTGATCTCTGCCTTTATCATTATTCCGTTCTCAACAATTTACGCATACGTATTCTACACATCACTCACCAGCTCAACAGTTGCACCAGCGGAACCAACAGTTCCTCCGACGCAAACCACTTCAACTCCTTCAACACCCGCTTAAATGAATCAAGACATCCTCGAAAAATTCAGCTCTCAGCTGCGCGAAGTTTTTGCACGCTCAATTGACACTGCGTGGGAATTGCAAGAAGAACATATTCCTCCTGTATTTATTTTGTGGAGCATTGCCATGCAAGAAGGGTCGACAGGCGCTGACATTCTCAAAAAATACAACATCTCTGCAGAGCACATACGCGAACAATTTCCATTGATGTCCAGCTCTCCTCGCACAGAACAGATGCGAACAGCAGAAGGAACAAAGACCGTAAGTTTTTTGTGGCCAGAATTTTCAACACACACAAAACGAGTCATCGAACGCGGCGCTGTGATTGCGTTTGAATTGCAGCATATGTATATTGGCACAGAGCATGTATTGCTCGCACTTATTGAACGCGCAGATGAACGGATTAACGCCATTCTTGCACAACAAAAAGTGCAGAGTGAGGAGCTCACCCAGCACATTATTATGATGATGCGCTCTGCACAAGCTATTCATGACATCCAACAGGCCGGCAACCAACATATGAACGAACACTCACACTCCCCTCGCGTCACAACACAAGCCCCAACACAGCGAAAGGGCTCGGAAATGGAATCCGAAACACCAGCGCTTGATGCTTTTGGTGTTGACCTTACATCAACAGAGCAACAACAGCGCCTCTCCCCTGTCGTTGGCCGCACTGAAGAGATAGACCGACTCATTCATGTGCTTTCACGCAAAACAAAAAACAACCCGGTGTTGGTTGGTGAACCCGGTGTTGGGAAAACGGCAATCGTCGAAGGGCTTGCTCAACGCATTGTTCGCGGCACTGTGCCTGATGCGCTGATCGGAAAACGCATTGTGGCTCTTGATCTTACACTCATGATTTCGGGTACGATGTACCGCGGCGACTATGAAGCCCGCATGAAAAGTATTATCGAAGAGTTAAAAGAGCATACCGACATCATTGTGTTCATCGATGAGCTCCATACTATCGTCGGCGCTGGTAACAACACTCAGGGGTCACTCGACACTGCGCATATGCTCAAACCAGCTCTTGCTCGCGGAGAATTGCGTTGCATTGGAGCAACCACAACCGAGGAATATCGTAAACATATTGAAGCGGACAGCGCGCTTGAGCGTCGCTTTCAACCTATTACTATTGCAGAGCCTTCAGAAAAAGAGACGCTGGACATTCTCAAAGGCATCGAACAACACTACGCGGACTTTCATCGTGTCGTGTATACAGAAGAGGCAATTCGCAATGCTGTGGACTATGCCGCGCGGTATCTCCCTGATCGTCATTTTCCCGACAAAGCAATTGACATCCTCGATGAAGCTGGCGCAATGAAGCGCGGTTCACAACCAAGTTCAGGTGTTGAAAAACGCATCAGCGAAATTACAGCTCATTTACGAGATGTTCGAAAACGCAAAATTCTTGCTATTAAAAACGAACAATTTCAAGATGCAATTGATCTCAAAAAAGCAGAAGATCAGTATGCTGAAGAGCTTGCTCAATCAAAACTGAAACATGCAAAACAAAAAACAGGTGCTGTTGCTGTCACTCAGGCTGACATTGCCTCTGTTGTCGCTCGTATGTGCCGTGTCCCAGTAGAATACATGAACACCAAAACTTCGGCGGTAGATTTAGAAAAACGCATGTCGCAAGAGGTGTTCGGTCAAAAAGAAGCTATACACACTGTTGTATCAATTATCGAACGTTCACTTGCGGGTTTACACAATGAACACAAACCGCTTGCAAGCATATTGTTCCTTGGTCCTTCAGGCGTTGGAAAAACGTTGCTTGCACAAACGCTTGCACAAGAGCTATTCCATTCGCATGAGGCACTTTTGCATATGAACATGGCGGAGTTTTCTGAAGGATTTGCGGTGACAAAAATGCTTGGCGCTCCTGCAGGATATGTTGGACACAAAGATACTGTAAAATTTATTGACCATATTCGACGTCATCCGTACTCTGTTGTGCTCTTTGATGAAATCGAAAAAGCTCATCCGGATGTTGTACACCTTATTATTGACATGATTGACCGCGGACGAGTCACCGATAGCACCGGTCGCGTCGTCATGTGCAACCATGTCGTATTCATCATCACCTCTCATATAGCCGAAGACACATTCACTAAACGTGCGCAACTTGGTTTTGAGTTCACGAGTAGTAAAAAACAAAAAGAGGAGGCGAAAAGCGCTATCAATGTACAAGAGTATTTCCAAACTGAATTACTCAATGTGCTTGATGCGCACATCACCTTTGCTCCTCTTTCAAAGAAAGCGATGTGTGCGATTGTTCAACGCGCTGTTGCAGCACTCAATACGCGCTTAATTGATCGAAATGTTTCGCTTTCACTCTCTGCACAAGCCATTGAGCATATTGCTGTTGCAAGCTTCTCCCCAGACACTGGCGCTCGCGGAGTAAAACAGATATTTGCTCAAATGATCGAACAACCACTTGCAAACCAACTCTTACAAGAAAAAATCGTAGATCACGATCGTGTACGTATTGATGTCATGAAAGAAAAACTACACTGGACAATTCAACACAAAGAGACAAAAAAGAAAGGCTCTTCACAAAAACGGAAATAAGGTGATATACTTTTACATAGGAACACTCCTCTCTGCCACCACCCGAGGTATAGGAGTGTTTTATGTTTCTACACTTTATTTTTCCAACATATTGTCCGGTCTGTGAAAAACCCACACAAACAAAACGTGTCTGTTTGGGGTGCGAACCTCAACTGGTGAGCATACGACATGGCACAGTGCCTGGATTGCGCACACCACTGCTTGCATGCGGCAACTACGCCTCTCTGGGCTGGCGCTCTGCTATTCATGCAGGCAAGTTTATGGGTGAACAACAACTGTTTTCATATATTGCGCAGCGCATGAGCACGCGCAAAGAGATAGAAACATACCTGCACAACTCCCTCCTCGTACCAATACCGCTACATCCTCAACGACTCAATGAACGAGGGTACAATCAAGCAGAAATAATCGCGCTAACACTTGGCACAACTATGCATCTTCCTGCTGCGCAGATGCTCAAGCGGCGCGGATCGCCACATCCACAATCACAACGAGCAAGTGGTGAGAAGTATACAGCTGCCTTTTATTTTTCTGTGCAACGTTCTCAACTTCCAAGATCTACACGCATCACACTTATTGATGACGTGTGCACAAGCGGCACAACACTGCGGCTCGCTGTATCTGCGCTGCACGCGGAAGGGTACTACAACATTCAAGCCTTCACTTTTTGTTTGGGATGAATATATTGTGTCCTCGACATGATTCGAACATGTGACCTTCAGGTCCGCAACCTGACGCTCTATCCAGCTGAGCTACGAGAACAAATGCGTCGTGTATTAAACCAGTGCAAAGCCATGCTGTCAAGCCAAGAGCTTTGCGGATCTAAATCTTTAACACACGGCTGGCAGTATCCGACCCGGACTCCTTCTCCATTTCTAAATCTTCCGGCAAGTAATCAAGCAAAATTTTACGCACTTTGATTGGGTTTTGATCATTGAGAGGTATAGAGAGTTCATGACGCAATACCATGGTTTTAGAATGCAAATACAAACGCTTCACAGCTGGCGGCTCATACACAATGGCAAAATCTTTAAACTCCCGATACAAATAAAATCGATCTCCAATTTGGATGCCTGTTGCATACAAAATAAAAGGGATCTCCAATGATTTTGTACGCGCTTGGGTGTAATAAATAAAGGCAAGCAAAACAATGATCAACGCAAACAAATAGTTATTATCAATAATAGCGTATGTTAAAAAACCCAAAGCAATGATAGAAGCAATAATGTACCAGCCCAAACTACGGGACTGAGTTTGATTTTCAAAAAATGTCCACTGCATAAACACTGCTCCTCGACTCTCAGCAGCGTGTAGAGGTTGTTGTGTGTGTTGTTCTGACATAGAAATAGTATATCAAAGAGTTGACGCTTTTTCAAAAAGTTGTATAGTGGTTGAGCATTTTTGGAGAGGTGGCTGAGCGGGCTGACTGCGTTTAAGCGGTCAGCGGGCACTAAACAAGTGCCCCGGAACCGCGAAAGCCCACAGTTTTTCAAAATTGGAGAGGTGGCTGAGCGGTTTAAAGCGATAGTCTTGAAAACTATTGTGCTAGAAATAGTACCGCGAGTTCGAATCTCGCCCTCTCCGCCAAAATTCAGAATTCAAATTTCCGCCAGAGATATGGTCGGCGCGAAGCGCCGTCTGTTCTGCATTCCCCCCACAAAATCCTGATTCTGCAAGGAT
>JAHBAR020000003.1 GCA_018500015.2 Candidatus Kerfeldbacteria bacterium
ACAATACACAACGATTACACATGGGACTTGGGTGCAACACACCCATGGAAGTGGTGCATGAAGTGTTGCGAAGGTCTTGACTATGGGACGTCCGTCATATCAAAAACATATAATATGATAAAGTATGATACCCACAACGCAAATGGGTTGACTTTTAAAGTAGAACCACGTATGCTGCCGGGTCGCTTAGGTGACATGTATTTATGATAAAGGCTAAAGAAGAGCAAATTCTCGAACTCATTAAACAGAACTCCTCTGTCTTGATTTGTTTACCTGAGCACCCAACCACAGATGCCATTGCCTCCGGCCTTGCCCTCCTTGCTGGTATTGAAAAGCTTGGGAAACGTGGAAAAGTTGTGTCCCATGGATTTAAGCTTCCACAAAATCATACATTTCTTCCAAAGAGTGAGGAAATTTTTACCGATATCACAACGTTGCGCAAATTTATTATTTCAGTAGATGTCAGCAACACTGCCGTAGAAGAGCTCTCATACGCAATCGAGCATACTCATCTCAATATCTACCTCACACCAAAAGATGGTCACTTTTCAGCAAAAGACGTAACAACATCTGATGGCAACTATGGATATGATGTCATCATCGTGCTTGACAGTCCGGATCTTCAATCACTTGGCGCACTGCATGAACGTAACGCTGAGTTTTTTTATCACACACCAATTATCAACATCGACCACTCGACAGCAAACGACCACTTTGGTCAAGTTAACATGGTGACCGTGACCGCAACATCAACCTCAGAAATTGTTTTTGAACTGATGAAAGAGTGGGGCGAAAATATTCTTGATGAGTACATTGCCACAAACTTACTCTCAGGCATGATCACAAAAACAAAGAGCTTCCAATCCGGCTCTGTAACTCCACGCTCCCTTGCTATTGCCTCTCATCTTATTTCCCAAGGTGCGCGCCGTGAAGAAATTGTAAAAAATTTATATCAAAGCAAAAAAATCTCTACACTCAAACTCTGGGGACGTGCGCTCAGTAAGCTTGAAAGTGACCCTGCGCATAATATTGTGTGGTCAATTCTCTCACAAGAAGACATTGCTGCTACAAAAGCTGAGTCTTCAGAGCTGCACAACGTTATTGACGAGCTCATCATCAACACCCCAGAAGCGAAGCATGTATTCTTAATTATTGAAAAATCAGCTCAAGAAGTTGAGGTAGTGGTCAGTACAGCACCCTATATGAATGCGGCGGAAATTTTCTCAGACTACGCTATTGAAAATCATACATCAGATCACTTTATTACATTGCAAATCAATAGCACTCCTAGCGAGATTACCCCGATTATTCTCCAGCGTCTCCAAAAATATTCTAAGTAAAACTAAGATAGTATATTACGATAAGATTGTGGATAGGCTCTAAGGCGTACACGTGGTATACTAGCTAACATGCCAAACGACAATCAATTTGCCTCAATTGATGAGCTACTCAAGAGACGTCCATCCTCTGCGCCGTCTAAAAAGATCACGTTCAGTGATGACACGCAACAAGAACTTGAACAAAAAATAGAAGATATTCGTGTGCGTACTCTGGAGGAAGAGGCCAAAACAAGAGCCCAAATGCTTGGTTTGCCGTACGTGAATTTGGAAGCGTTCCCCATTGGTCCGGAGATTCTTTCTTTGATACCAGAAGAGACATCGCGCGCCCACCATATCATTCCATTTTTACGCATTGAAGATCAGATACGCATTGGAGTTGTTGAACCAGATGACACTGCAATCAATGGCATTATTTCACAAGTGCGAGAAGCACACGACGGATCAAAAGTGTCCATCTACCTCATCTCTCAACACAGCTTTGATATGGCGGTAAAGCTATATAAAGGTGTTGCAAAAATTAAAACAGTTGAGTATGGAGTAAAAATTACCTCTGCTCAACTCAAAACTTTTCAACAAGAGTTACTCTCTGCGCGCATCTTGCAAGAGAATATGCTCAAGGCCAATATGACAGATGCATTTGCGATGGTGATTTCAATGGCGCTCAATCAAAGTTCGTCGGATATTCATATTGAAGCAGAGGAAAAAGATGTGGTTGTACGTTTCCGCATCGACGGATTGCTCGTCGACATGGCACGCTTGCCACACTCCTACTGGCCACGCTTGAGTTCACGCATCAAAACCATTGCAGGGCTCAAAATCAATGTCGACAGCATTCCACAAGATGGTCGCATCACCATTGAGTTTGAAGGTGAAGAAGCGCTTGATATTCGCGTCTCCACACTTCCCTCTGCGTTTGGTGAGAGCATTGTGTTCCGTTTGCTCAAAAGCTCTTCAATCGGTTTGAGTTTTGAGGAGCTTGGTATGCGCAAAGTAGTGCACGATAAACTGAAAGCTGAGATTCAAAAACCAAATGGAATGGTCATTACCACCGGCCCTACAGGCTCCGGTAAAACAACAACACTCTACGCGATACTCAACACACTCAATAATCCGGATACAAAAATTATCACACTTGAAAACCCTATTGAGTACAAGCTCAAAGGTATTGTGCAAAGTCAAATTGACCATTCTAAACAATACACCTTTGCACTCGGCTTGCGTTCTATTTTGCGTCAAGATCCTGACATCATCATGGTTGGCGAAATTCGCGATCTCGAAGCCGCGCAAACTGCAATTGACGCGGCGCTCACAGGTCACTTAATGCTCTCCACTATTCATACCAATGATGCATCGGGCGCTATTCCTCGCTTTCTCGGCATGGGTGTGCAAGGTGTCTTCCTTGCGCCTGCGCTCAACGCCGTTATCGGTCAACGCTTAGTACGTCGCGTGTGCACACAATGCAAACAACCGTACACTCCATCGTTTGAAGAACTTCAACGTATGCAAGAATGGGTTGATCGTATTCCTGAAAATTCTGGCGAGACAAAACCAAACTTAAGCACTGTCACATTCTACAAAGGTGTTGGATGCGATTTCTGCAATCACACAGGCTACAAAGGTCGCATCGGCATCTATGAAGTGTTCACCATGTCGGCTGAAATCGAGCAGCAGATTCTCTCTGGCAAGGTTTCAGAATTTGAAATGAAAGATATTCTCCATCGCGCCGGCATGCTCACCATGGGACAAGATGGCGTACTCAAAGTGTGCGAAGGCATAACAACTGCTGACGAAGTGTTCAGAGTCGCGAAGGAGTAGCACTCCTATAAATTCTTCCACATCTGTTCAAACCACATACGGAATGTTTGAGCAATGGCAGGATTGTGAATCACAACTCCTGTGGGATACTCACCTAATTCAATGTAGGCAATATTATTTTGCCAACACAACGTATCAACAGGAAATTCACCACGTTCAGGTGGCCATATTTTTGGGATAAAACAGACTTAATCCATTTGGATTAAGTCCAACGGGATCTGATCCAAAAAGGACAGATCTAATAGCGAAGTAAGCGCTTGTAAAATAACGGGTGGCACCGAGCGGGTGGCGCCGGAGCAGGGACCCTGTCCGCACGGAGTCGCTTGCGACGAGTACGGACGGGGTGCGTAGTGCGGCAGGACCCGCGAAGTCACCACATTACACTTTGAGAGCCTTGCGGAGCGCTTCCCAATCAAGGACCGACAAATCCTGCGGCCTTGCAAACTCAGAGAGTCCAATATCTTCGAGCACGCACTTTGATTCGCGCGTAGTGAGTTGCAAACCTGCTTGTAAATTATTGTGGAGTTGTTTGCGACGCGATGCAAAACCGATGCGGACTAAGCGCATCAATGCTGGCATATCTTGCGTGAGCGGAATCTCGCGCGTCACGAGTTTGAGCACAGCACTATCGACTTGTGGCACCGGGTAAAAACTTTCCGGCGGCACAGTACACACAATTTCTGCTTCACTAAGAGCTTGCGCTGCAACACTCAGCACACTCATCTCACCAGGCTCTGCCACAACGCGCTCGGCAACTTCTTTTTGTACCATCACCACCATTTTTGCTGCACGAGGTTGGTATTCCAAAAACTGATGCAAAATCCACGATGTCACTGAGTACGGCAAATTCGCAACAAGCGCATACTTGCGATCGTGCAAACCCATCTCTTCAAGCTTCGCTTCGCGCACATCAACATTGTGCACAGTAAAATTTGCGTGCTGCTTTACGAGCTTGTTCAAGAATGGAAGCAAGTCGCGATCTTGCTCGATTGCAACCACTTTTGCTCCACTTTGAATCAAATATTTGGTGAGCATGCCAAAACCCGGACCAATTTCGAGAACGGTAGAATTCGCGTTCAAACCAGCGGCTTCAACCATCTGTTGCGGCACAGCTTCATCGAGCAAAAAATTTTGCCCTTGCTCTTTGCGCGGCTTGATTCCGTAGTCGTTGCAGAGTTTGAGAATCTCTTCGTATGTCATGCGACAATCACATTTACAATTTTATTTGGCACGACTATTACTTTTTTGATCTGTTTGCCTTCTGTCCACTTTTTGGTTTCTGAAAGTGTGAGTGCTTGCGTTTGTGCATCGTCTTGTGAGGCATCTTTGGCAATCACGAATGTTGCGCGCGTTTTGCCATTAATCTGCACAGCCATTGTTACCTCTGCCTTTTCCGCAAGTGCTGGATCAAACTCTGGCCACGCAGCTTGAGCAACAAGACCGCTCTCCCCCATTTCAAACCAGAGCTCTTCACACGTGAATGGAGCAAACACAGAGAGTACTGCGACAAATTTCTTCAGCGCATGCATATCGTACATGCCATCTTTCACAAAATCAGCGTCGTTAAGATAAATCATCATCTTTGAAATTGCCGTGTTAAAACGAAACGCTTCAATATCACGCTGCACGCCCTGAATAAGAGCGTGAATACCGCGCGATTCGAGCTGATGCTTTTCTTTTCCAGCGGCAACAGCCTCGCGCACAATTGCTGATACGCGGTCCAAAAACTTTTTGATACCTTTAATACTGGCTGTGTCCCATGGTTTCACTTCGTCGAATGGACCCATGAACATTTCGTACATGCGCAACGTGTCAGCGCCGTACTGATTCACCACTTCATCTGGGTTGATGACATTACCGCGCGACTTACTCATCTTTTGATGATCTGGTCCCAAGATCATTCCTTGATTGCGCAACGCTTTGAATGGCTCGCGTCCAACACTTTTCGGAATAAGACCAAAATCCTGCAACGCTTTGTGGAAGAAACGCGCGTACAACAAGTGCAATACTGCATGCTCAGCGCCACCAACATACATATCGACTGGAAGCCATACTTTCAAAGACTCTTGCGATGCAAACTCTTTTGTGTTGTTCGGATCGCAATAGCGAAGGTAGTACCACGACGAACACACAAACGTATCCATGGTGTCGATCTCAAAATGCCATCCTTTGCCGTACAATTTTTCTGCGAGCGCTTTGTAACTTTCAGAACTGCCGAGCGGCGACGTACCTTTTGGTCGGTAATCAACATCTGTCGGAAGAAGCAGAGGCAAGTACTCTTCTTTTACTGCATGAATGTTACCTTCTGGGTCATACACCACAGGAATTGGCGCGCCCCAATAGCGCTGACGAGAGATCAACCAGTCGCGCAGACGATATGTCGTTGTACGCTCTGCAATGCCTTGCGCAACCATCCAATCTATCATTTCAGAAATCAACGCGGCATTGATACTACAACCAGTAAATGGTCCGGAGTCTGTGAGCACTCCAGAATTTTCGTGAGCGTTGACTGGCATGGAAGTCTCTGTGCGGCTTACTACTTCGCGCGTTGCAATCTGATACTTTTGCGCAAACTCATAATCGCGCACATCGTGTGCCGAACAGCGAATCACACCGGTACCAAAATCCATCAAGGCAAAATTCGCGAGCCAAATGGGCATGCGTGACTCTGGATTGAGCGGATCGATTGCATATCTCCCGGTGAAGACTCCCAATTTTTCTTTGTCTGCATCGCCACGCTCTGCTGTGGAGCGATTTTTCATCTGGCTAACAAACTCCATCACCTCTTTTTCATACTCAGTGCCTTTCACCAACTCTGCAACAGCCGGGTGCTCGGGCGCGATCACGATAAACGTGTCGGCAAACAGCCACGCTGCGTACGCGCTGAATGTGTTGAGCGTGATATCCATATCAGCAACTGTGTGCGCCACGGTGACACCTTCTTTTTTGCCAATCCAATTGCGCTGCATGAGCTTGATGCGCTCTGGCCAGTCGATGGTGTCGAGATCATTCAAAAGCTGATCAGCATAGTCAGTGATTTTGAAAAACCATTGCTCCAAATCTTTCTGCACCACAGGGTCTTTACTGCGTTCGCACAAACCGTCTTCAACTTGTTCATTTGCCAAAACCGTCTGACACGTGTTGCACCAGTTCACTTTTGCTTTTTTGCGATACGCGAGACCATGCTTATACATTTGCAAAAACATCCACTGAGTCCAGCGATAATATTCGGGCGACGATGTGTCTACCTCTCTACTCCAATCATACGAAAACCCGAGACTCTGAATTTGGCGACGGAAGTTGTTGATGTTATCGTGCGTCGACGTGTCTGGATGCACGCCTGTTTTGATCGCGTAGTTTTCCGCGGGCAGCCCAAAGGCATCCCAACCCATCGGATGCAGCACGCTTTTACCTTTCATACGCAGATACCGCGCAAAAATATCGGTCGCGGTATACCCTTCCGGATGCCCTACATGCAACCCTTGTGCCGACGGATACGGGAACATGTCGAGAACATAGCGCTTCTGAGCAGTCTCTGGATACTCCGGCGCAGTAAAGACGTTCGACTCTTGCCATTTTTGATGAATTTCTTCGGGTTTCATAGGGAAAATGTGAATATACTCCGTGATATTGTAGCTAAAGTAGGGGTTTTAGGCGAACCTTGGTACTAGGATTTTTAAAATTTGGCTAATTTTAAATAAAAAATTTTATATTTTGTACTCAAAATCATTGACCAAACACCCTTTTTCAGGTAGTGTACACCCTTGAAACTCGCCCTATGAATAACCGTTTACGAAAATTTGGCGTGTACCTCTCCGCCGGCCTTGTCCGTCGACTCCCTCAAGCACTGCGCGGTACGGGGAAAATGCTTGTCATTCTTAGTGCGGTGATCATTGTCCCGGCACGCTTCATATATAAAAAAGTGCTCTTCCCTGTGTTGGTGTTAGGATACAAACTCTATATTGTGTTTGGTGAACGTCTACGCACATTCTTTTACGCCCAACACAAAATTCTTGCCATCCTCTCTCACCGTTTCGCAATCCATGGAGTGATGTTAGTTGCAACCATTGCAATGATCACCGCCAACGTGGTGCAAGCATCTAACTCACAACCGCTGGATGTCTTTTCTGATTCACTCATCAACGACTACCTTGGCCAAAGTCGGGACACAGTTATCACAGCAGACACCCCACTCAACACGACATACCGCTACATACCCATGTCGAGCAGCTCACGCATCGATCAATTTACTCTTGGTGGCGACATCGATAATAATTCGAATCTGACGAGCGGCGGCACAGCCATCAGCAAAACAAGCATTACACAAAATTCAAAAAATTCCGACGAGGTGCAAACCTATGTTGTAGAAGGTGGTGATACAATCTCTTCCATCGCAGCGGCGTTTGGCGTTTCTATTCAAACTGTGTTGTGGGCAAACGACTTAAGCGCAACAAGCACAATCAAACCCGGCCAACAATTAAAAATTCTTCCAACAACTGGCCTTACATACACCATTGCAAAAGGCGATACGATCAGCAGCATTGCAAGCAAATACAAAGCAAACGCCGATGAAATTGTGACGTTCAATAATCTGATCTCAGGTGACAATCTTCCAACCGGAACAACAATTATTATTCCAAATGGACAAAAAGAAATTCCTGTCCAAGTTGCAACAACCTCTCGCTCAACATCGCGCACCTCTTCATATACAAAAAGTAGCGGTTATGTACCGGCAAGCAGCTCTGTCTCTGGCGGAAGACTACAATGGCCAACAACGGCAAAAAGTATTACGTGTTATTTCACGTACTGCTACGGCGGCGTATTCCACACTGGCATTGATATCGATGGTCGTACAGGCGATCCAATTTGGGCTGCAGAGAGCGGAACGGTCACTCAAGTACAGTATAGCAACAGAGGGTATGGTATTAACATCTACATTCAACACGACAACGGGATTGTAACGCACTATGCTCACTTATCAAGAGTGTACGTTTCTGTTGGTCAACGAGTTTCGCGCGGTCAAACCATTGCAGCAGAAGGAAACACCGGATTCTCTTCAGGAGATCACTTGCACTTTGAGGTAATTGTTGGTGGTCGTTTTCAAAACCCACTCAACTACGTACAACGTTAAGTTAAAAATCCCTCAAGTGCTGAGGGATTTTTTGTACATTACTTCCCAAGAACGGATTGAATTTTTTCGACAATTTCGCCTGTGGTGAAGTTGGCTTTCACGAGGTAGTCAGATGCACCAAGCTTGAGCCCTTCTTTCACTTTTGCGTCCTGTCCAAAGTTTGAGAGGATCAACACCGGAATATCTTTGACTGAGGATTTTTCGCTTTTGAGCTGTTCCAACACTTCAAAGCCACTCATACCCGGCAACATGATGTCGAGCAAAATAATATCGGGACGTTTTTCTGTTGCGAGCTGAACACCTTGTTCGCCGTCTGCGGCCAAATATACTTCACACTCTTCTTTTTCGAGTTTGGTGGAAATCAACTCTGACAAAAACTTGTCATCCTCAACGATAAGTACCTTTGTCATAGGGTGGCATTAGCTGTTTATGTTTTAAGTATAGCCATATGATATGGTAGAATGCAAACATATGTCAGAAAACACTGGTACTCTTTACGTTATTGCCACACCAATCGGGAATTTGCGCGACATCACGTTGCGAGCGCTCGATACCCTCAAAACCGTCGATGTGCTTGCATCTGAAGACACGCGCGAAGTCACAAAACTCTTACGCGAATATGATATTCACGTGCCTGAGCTGCTCTCATACCATGCTCAAAGCTCACAACATGCCGAGGATGTACTCATTGCAAAACTCAACGAAGGAAAGTCTATTGCGCTGGTTTCTGATCGCGGCACTCCAGGAATTTCAGACCCAGGGACTCGCTTAATTCATGCTGCAATAGAAAAAGGGCACACCGTGGTACCAATTCCAGGCGCAAGCGCTTTTTTGAGTGCACTTCAAGCATCGGGAGTAGACACCAGCGAATTCATCTATGTCGGTTTTATTCCGCATAAAAAAGGACGACAAACACTCCTCACCATGATGGCGGAAGAAAAACGAACTGTCGTAGCGTACGAGTCTCCCCACCGCATGATCAAAACTCTCGAAGCGCTGAAAAATTGCTCACGCTCAATCGTCGTTGCGCGCGAACTTACAAAAATGCACGAAGAGTTTGTCCGCGGCACATGTGCAGAAGTCTACGAAAACTTTGCTGCCCGCAAAGAGATTCTTGGTGAGTGTGTGATTATCATTCACGACTAAACAATCACATACGTCAATGCCTCCAAAATGTGCGCGGTAGAAATATTCTCTTCTCCAGCCAGATCGGCAATAGTCCGAGCAACTTTAAGCGCCTTACTTTGACCACGCAAAGATAACTTGCCTGATTCGACAGCCCCATGTAGCAATCCTTTTTCTTGAATAGGCAAAGAGTCGAGCATAGTACGTACAGTACGATGTGAAAGCAAAGCGTTGTGAACCCCTTGTCGCAGTAATTGACGTTCGCTTGCTGCCATAACACGTGCCCGAATATGCTCTGAACTCTCACTCACCTGCTGCTGAAGTTGCAGCTCACTTGGCACAATTGTTACCGTGCATTTAATATCCATACGGTCCATAAATGGGCCAGACAACTTTTTGCGATACCGCTCTACCTGTGCAGGCGAACACTGACACTTCTCATTTCCATATCCGCATGGACACGGGTTGTACGCGACAACCACCATGCACGCGGCAGGATACGTTGCCGCCCCCTGCGCTCTACGTACAGTGATCTCACCATGCTCTAATGGCTCACGAAGCGCCTCAATAACGTCGCGTCGAAATTCTGGCAACTCGTCAAGAAACAAGACACCGCGATGTGCAAGTGTAATTTCTCCGGGTGCAACCTGCGCACCACCACCAAGCAATGCAACTGGCGAAGACGAATGATGTGGTGCACGAAATGGGCGCGTCTGTATGAGCTGTGGGTTAGGATTCTGGAGCGAAGCAATCATTGTTGCCTCCATGCGCTCTGCTTGTGTCATAGGAGGTAAAATAGATGGCAACGCACGAGCGAGCAATGTCTTGCCCACTCCCGGTGGCCCTCCAAGCATACTGTGATGCATTCCTGCTGCGGCAATTTCCATCGCGCGCTTTGCAGCAGTTTGGCCTAGAATATCCTCAAACCGCACAGAATGCTGCGCAACTGCGACCACGGAAATATCAGGTATCTCAACGAGAGGTATACTGTCACTATGAATCGCTTGCACAATATCAGCTAAGCTACTCGCAAACGACGCGTGAGAGATGCCGCACTCTCGCGCAATTGACGCATGTTGTTGCGAAACAATCAATATGCTCCCATCTTTTTTTGCTGCGGAAAGTATAGGAACAATACCAAGCACCGGTCGGACCGCACCATTTAAAGCGAGCTCCCCAACTGCTGTTGCACCATGATACTTTTCACCGCGCGTAAACGTACCTTGAGCTTCAAGAATACTGAGCGCAATAGCCAGATCAAACCCCGAACCGGCTTTTTTAATATGCGCTGGAGCAAGATTTACAGTAACTCGCGTTTTCGGAAAATCAAAACCACTCGCCTTGATCGCCGAACGCACACGATCACGCGCTTCATTGACCGCAGTGTCAGGGAGCCCAACAATTACGAACGCTGGAAGTCCGGGCGCAATGTCGACTTCGATTGTAATTTTGTGGCATTCAATGCCATTGATACACCATGAGTACATAAAACACCTATCCGCGGAAGCAGAGAGGTGTCCAATACGACAAGGATAACAGATTTATTTTTTCTGTGCAAATTCTTTCATGAAATGGGTGATAATATCAATACTATCTTCAGGATGCGCTTTAATATTTTTCTTGATCCCACATGTGCGGCATTTTTGGAGAAACACCAAGCGTCCATGATCCATCGCGATATCAACAACGTCCATGATGCCGCGACAACCAGCTGCGCGATCACCAGGATTGTTATCGACATGCACAGAGCTCAAACACTGCGGACAGTGATTGCGATACCCATCGCCATGTACAAGGTGTCCACACACAACACACTCAAAGTCTTCTTTGTTACGTTGAAACAATGGTGTTTGAGGCTCTTGCACTTGCATAGATATAGTGTAGCACTAGCGTCGTAAGAGGAAAAACCCCCACAATGCAGCACCAGCAACAATATACATGTCGGCGAGATTACACGCGCCAAGCCTTGGCACTGCGAGCATGTCGATGACACCGCCATACACTATACGATCATACATATTAGAAAGCGCCCCAATGAACAACAGCATCCCTGCGATGCGCAAAATCGGAGTGCTTACACCACCTTGCACGATCCATAATCCTGCGATCACGCACAACGCGATCACAAAAAGCCCAACGTAGAGCGCGCTTGGTAATGCAATACTAAACGCCGCATTGGTGTTGAGACTATATGCAATATGAAAAAAATCTGGAATAAGTTGCACTGAATCAAACTGTGGCATCGTCACCAGTGCTTTTAATGCGCGGTCAAAAATACTGAGCACAGCTGCGCTCAGTATGAATGGAAGTGTCTGATTTATTGTGCGCACGACATGCATAGTAGAGCCGCTGGGTTTGCCATCAATCGCTCTTCAGAAATATCTTGCTCGCATTTTGCACACACGCCATACGTTCCTGCTTCGAGTGCAGCGATCGCTTGTTCAACATGGGCTTTGCGCGCTTCAAGAGTTGCCGTGACATCAACGTTGACAGCATGTGCGTCGAGATCGTCGGCAAGCGTTGAATTCTCATCGCCCACCTCATCGCTATGCTTATATATCGGTGCATAATCACCGGCAACGTGATCGCCAACATCGGGCGATGACACTGAGGACAAATCTTTGTTGAGTGTTTGCAACTCTTGTTCAAGAGCAAGCTGCATTTCGTTTATAAAATCAAGTGTGTGTGACATAAAAGTATAGTTCAAAAAATCTTTTCCCCTCAAACTCGTTTCTATCTATAAGTTATATAATTTTGATTTTGCGCAGAATACGCCGTCGTGGAACTTTTTTGACCGACCGAGCTGTACATTACAGTACAGGGAGAGAGGCAAAAAAGTGAACGACAAGCCGCTTTAGCGGTCGCGACTTCATGTCGCGATAGTCTGCCAAAATCAGAATTATAGACAGAAACGAATTGAGGGCGCTACAAGCGCCATCTCGATAGTATTATCGAAGTAATAGGTGTTGTAAGCGCCCTCGATGACCTAGCTCGCCTTATGTCTCGACCACAGAGTGTTCAAGACGTATGGATTCTGAGCAGA
This sequence comes from Candidatus Kerfeldbacteria bacterium, assembly GCA_018500015.2. Classification (GTDB taxonomy): domain Bacteria; phylum Patescibacteriota; class Patescibacteriia; order UBA9570; family XYC2-FULL-38-9; genus AQU-09. The sequence goes on from JAHBAR020000003.1 coordinate 12,455, forward strand.
TCACGATGGCTGTCAACATTCGGTGATAATGTTGAACAGTAGATGTTATCCCACGAATTGGCATTATAGACATGGTGCTTCAAATGAATGAAGCGCGTCGCGAAGGACACCCATGAAAAACGCCGGTTTGTAATTGTATTTTTGTTTTTTACGTCGAACTCTCAACCACCGATTATGGCAGGAAAGCTACAAGACGCACCGGGATTCGCAGGAAACATTCAATAGATTTCTTTTGGAGGGAACTCTACTCAGTGTTTCCTACGACGCAATCACTATTTTGGTGATTGTTGTGTGGGTTTTCAAAGATCTATAACTAGTATACCAGAATTTTGCGCTCTGGTCAATGATATGGTGTAGTAGGCATTGTAAATAGAGGGAAAAAATACTCTTGCACCACTTATCCACACCTCAAAAAGTTATCCACATCCCCTCTTTTTCGCCACTTATCCACAACAGCCGGAACTTTTAAGGGCTGCCCTTTTTGGGGCCGGCTTTTGGACCTTAAAAGGTCCGACCCTTTTGGATCCAGCTTCTATGTGCTAGAGTTTTGCTGTTGAACAATGCCACCGCCCTTTTTGTGGCGACAGAGTGGACACAACATATTTCTATAAAAAGGTGATCATCTTATCCACTAAACTTCACTGTATGGAGTCAGAAGACACCAACAAGAAGAGTGCCCACGAAGTGAGCAGAGAGAACAACGGCTGGACACCACTCCCATGGAAAGCCTGGGGCTCGTGGTTCAGCTGGAGCTCCCCTGTGGGCTTAGGCCTCGGATGGACATTGTTCATTCTCCCTCTAGGGATCTTCATTATCCTGCTCAAGCAAGCAGGCATCCTCTAACGTAACTTCATGAATGGCCAGTCCATTTCTGAAGTTACTAAAAACACCCGGTTCATCCGGGTGTTTTGTTTAGCTTACTTGCTGACGACTGCGATGAGTTGCTTCGCTGCGTCTTCGAGTTTTCCTTCTTCGTTGACGATCACCGTGTTCCAGAATTCGAGATTCTCCAGCTCTTGGCGCGCGACTTCCAAGCGCTTGGCGATTACCTCGGGTGCATCAGAAGCTCTGTGCACCAAGCGATGTTCGAGTGCTTCGAAGGATGGCGGTTTGATGAAGATGGTGTGCGCTTCTGGAATCATCTCTTTGAATGTACGCGCGCCTTGCGGGTCGACTTTCACTACCACGACATCGTTGCCTTTGAGTACGCGTTCGACTTCAGCGCGAGTGGAGCCATAGTAGTTTCCGTAGACCTCAGCGTACTCAATCATTTCACCACGATCAATCTTCTGTTCAAACTCTTCCTTTGAAACAAAGTAATACGGATTGCCCTCAGCCTCGCCCGGACGCATAGGACGCGTGGACGTGGTTGTGATCGACGCAAAGCTCAAACCGAGATCGCGTGCTTTTGCGATTACCGAGTCTTTGCCTGCGCCCGACGGGCCTGTAACAACGAAGAGTGTGCCCATAGGTTATCGGTCTGTTGGTTCTGACGAACGACGGAATGGAGGGCGTGGGCCGCGAGAGAATCCACCGCGATCAGAAGCTGGTGCTTCTTTTGCGAGGTCGCAAACAGCATCTGGGCTCCCAGGTTCGATCATGGCTTTGCGTGAAAGTCCGATGCGACCTTTTTCTTTATCAATCTCCATGACTTTCACTTCGAGGGTGTCACCAACTTTAAGCACATCTGAGACAGACATGATGCGCTTGTGACACACATTAGAAATGTGCACCATGCCATCTTTGCCGCCACCGAGGTCAACAATTGCGCCGATCTCTTTGCCCGAGTTGCGATCTTTCACAATCTGCGTGACTGTGCCGGTGTATGTTTCGCCAACCTGTACTTCTTTCAGAATTGCAGCGATCATCTCTTTGGTCTTGTCCATCGCTTCTTTTGTGAGAGATGTGACAAATACTGTACCGTCGTCTTCGATGTCGATCTCAGCGCCAGTTTCTTTGATGATGCCCTGGATGACTTTGCCACCTGGACCGATCAATTCGCCGATGCGTTCAGGATCAATCTTAATCACTTCAATGCGAGGAGCATATTCGGAAAGATCCGCACGAGGTTCAGCAATAGCTTTGAGCATGACGTCGAGAATTTGGAGGCGCGCTGCTTTTGCTTGAGCCAGTGTGTCGCGACAAATGTCGAGCGTGATACCGCCGAGTTTGATGTCGAGCTGGATTGCGGTGACACCGAGCGTTGTACCAGCGACTTTGAAATCCATGTCGCCAGAATGATCTTCAATACCTTGAATGTCGGTGAGCACTTTGTACGTCTTGGTGTCTTCGGTCATGATCAAACCCATTGCGATGCCAGCAACTGGGCGCTTGATTGGCACACCTGCAGCCATGAGTGCGAGTGACGAACCGCACGCTGAAGCTTGCGACGATGAACCGTTGCTCATGAGCACATTCGATACAACACGAATGGTGTATGGGAATGTTTCTTTATCTGGAATCATGGACACAAGCGCTTTTTCAGCGAGCATGCCGTGACCGATATCGCGGCGTGATGGTCCACGCATTGGTTTGGTTTCGCCCACAGAGTATGGAGGGAAGTTGTAGTGGTGCATGTAGCGCTTCGTGTACTCTGGTTCGATGCCGTCGATAATTTGTGCATCGCCAGGAGCACCGAGTGTGACGGTTGTCATCACCTGCGTTTCGCCGCGTTGGAAAATTGCAGAGCCGTGCGTGCGAGGAAGTGCGTCGACCTCTGCGTAGAGTCCGCGAAGTTCGTCGACAGCACGACCGTCAACACGAACGCCTTTGTCGAGGATAAGTGTGCGGAATGCGTTCTCGTAATATTCATCGAACACTTTGTTGGCAACTGTCTGATCTTCTGGAAGTTCAAACAACGCGAACAGTTTTGCCTTCAACTCTGCTTCTTTTTCTTGGCGCTCTGATTTTGCGCGAATGCCAAAGAGTGACTCAATGTTTGCTTTGAGGAAATCGTTTGCTTTTGCAACAACGGCATCGTACGCAACTTGCTGTTCAGCTGTGCGGACTGCGCGCTTTGGTTGGATCTTCGCTTTGCCAACTTCCTGTTGCATCTGTTGAATGAGTTCGAGCACTGGTTTGCCAGCTTCAAGAGCGAATTTAAAACCTTCAACAACAACATCTTCGGTTGCCTCTTTGCTTTCTGCTTCGATCATGACGATTTGTCCATCGCGAACTGCAAGTAACAAGAACATCGATGAGCTTTCTCGCTGTTCTGGCGTTGGGTTGAGCACGTACTGACCGTCGAGATATGCAACAGTCATGCCACAGATCGGACCATTCCATGGAATGTCAGAGATCATCACAGCAGCCGAAGCGCCGATGAGTGCGAGGTAGTTTGGATCGTTGTGTTGATCAACCGAGAGCACTGAGAGTACCACCTGCACTTCGTTGCGGATAGTGTAATCGAAGAGTGGGCGCAACGAACGATCAGTAATGCGCGCATTCAAAATCGCTTGATCAGAAGGTCGACCTTCGCGTTTGATGAAACGAGAGCCTTTAATTTTGCCAGCTGCGAACAAATTTTCCTCGTACTCAACTGAGAGTGGGAAAAAGTCCAAGCCTTCGCGCACGTTTTTCGACATGGTCGCTGTTGCGAGCACAACGGTGTCGCCGTATTGTACGCGGACAGCGCCGTTGGCAAGACCCGCGAGTTTGCCGGTTTCGAGTGTGAGGGTGCGGCCGCCCCATTCGATGGAATACTTTTTTACAGTATGCATAAAAAAATGAAACGTTATCTGTGCACCTCAGACCTTCTACATGAAAGTCTACACGTGCACAGACAACAAGTGAATTAGTTGGAGATGATTCTCCGTGAACTGCAACGCACGCGTCACACTTCACGACAAATCATTATTTGATAAGGAGCGAATCAGTGACATCACCAATGAATCGAGAACTCCCGCGCACAACCAACACTCGTCCAGTCGTATATGGAATTGCTGCGTAGGTAAGCGTAGATCCATCTTTTGGGGAAGTGCCGGTGACGATTTCAAATGTAATGTCGCCAATAGTTGCTTGGATAGATGATACTTCACCATAACTTTCTACCAACATTGATGCGTACTCGGCTGGCAGATCAATGATCGCATTGCCGCTATCAAAATCATATGTATACTGCCCTTCGCTGCTCGTATCGCTGTGCGTCTCGTCGTCGAGCACAGGTGTGTACCAACCGTGCGCTTCCATAAACGCGCTGCTGTTGGTGTTTGCATTTTTGTTTGAAGCATTGGTCGCGACATTCACATTGTGATTCGCATGTGCTTTCACGTTGCTGTTGGTATTCGTGTTCGTTGAAGTCAGCGACTTGCCTTGCATGAGCACCACAGCCACCACCACGATCGCAAACACGACGAACAGCACAAAAAAGACCCTGAGAAACAGTGTCGATGATGTATTTTTTTTCGTGTGGTGCATGGGTCTGAATCGAAAGCGCGCCAAAGTGTTCCTTTGGCGCGCAAGATAATTATGCAACGTTGTCTTTGAGCTTGAGAGATTTGATGAGTTTGTCGAACTCTTTTGGATCCTCTTTTTTCAAGAAGCGCATCAAACGGCGGCGTTGACCAACCTTTTTGAGCAACCCTTGGCGAGAAGAATAATCTTTTTTGTGCTTCTTCAAGTGCTCAGTGAGCTCGATGATTTCAGCGGTGAGAACGGCGATTTGGACTTGTGGTGAACCAGTATCAGTGGCATGTGTTGAAAATTTGCCAATGATAGTTGTTTTTTGCTTCTTTGAGAGCATAGTGTGGAATACGCGATATCCGAGTCTTAGGTAATGCGTAAGCCTAGATAAATAGGTTTACGATAAGCCGGAAGCCAAGATATCGTAAAATAAATTAGTGCTTGTGACTATACTGAAAACATCGCTTCTTGTCAAGAAAAACGTAATGGTTCAATACCTTCGCAACACTCTGGTGTTGTGTACTGGAGTAGAGTGTTGGATATGCCCTACACTCAAAATCCTCATATCCC